>JADFMN010000007.1 GCA_022563855.1 Armatimonadota bacterium | reverse complement strand
GACTTGGGCACCTTTGTAGTGCCCGCAGCTAGGACATACCCGGTGTGGATGTTTGGGCTGGTGACAGTTCGGACACTCCGAGAGCGGTTTCTGGACGAGGGCATCGTGGGCACGACGCTTGCCTCTGCGGCTCTTCGAATGACGCCTCTTGGGATTAGCCATGTTCCAATAATCTCCTTGTACTCGCGGGACTTGCAGTCAGCGCTCGAGGACGCTTTTCAGCGGTTGCCACCTCGGGTCGACCGTGTCGCGGACACAAGAACAGCTCTCGATGTTGCGGTTCACACCGCAGACCGGACAGAGTCCCTGGCAGTCGAGTTTGCAAACGGGCTTCATCGGCAACGCGAGCACAATCTGTTCCCAAATCATATGAGCGAGATCGATTTCATCGTCGCGGTAGAAGCTGACAGCAAGATCGTCGTCGCCCAAACCATGTGCGTCTTCCCCTTCCGCGGCGACGTTATCGGATTGGGGCAGATACAAGAGGTCCAGCTCTTCCCGAAGTCGTGCTGTAAACGACTCTAGACAGCGGACACACGAAAACTCGACTTCGGAGACGAGCCGACCGCTGAGGCGATAGGCGTCGCGATCGGCTCTGACGAGCCGCCCGGTGACGTTCACCGCCTTCGTGATCCGAAACTCGCGGGACTCAATGGGGAGAGCCGAAGGGTCCACCGCACGATCGATGTCCTGCCCCTCTGGGGGCACCCTCTCCAAATCGAGTAACACCTTGAGCCCCTTACGTTAAGCCGTGAATTATAGCACGCGAGCTTGCCGGGTCAATAGAGGTGAACAAAAAGGAAACAAAAACTGCAAATTAAGGGGTAAGGGCTACTCGTTTTGCTCGCCGACGCGATCGAGAACAAGAAGTCGGTCAAAGCGCAGGTCGGCAAGGACGCGGACGTCATTTGGAACACCGATCTCGAGAGCTTGAAGCTGAAGCAGATTCAGAGCGTGCTGTCGACTGCCGAGTTGCGAACTGATCCGCTGCACGACGAAGTTGCGCAATGGTTCCTCGAACTGCACGACATTCCTAAGGAGAACAGATCGCACCTCGACGAAGCGCTTCGACACGGCATACCGCACAACGTCTTGAACGCGAAGTACCACGAGCAGGAAGCTGGCATCATCAGCGAGGCTGGCCGCTTGGGCGGCGTCACGGTCGCCACGAACATGGCCGGTCGCGGCGTCGATATCCTGCTCGGAGGCCGGGTCGTGGATGAGACGGTGGTGCTCGCTCGCGCAAAGGAAGAGGAAGAGGGCGGTGTGTCGCCAGAGTTTGCAGATTCCACGGCGAGCTTCCGCAGGGGCGGCAAGGAGCGCGCGGCACCGCCGCTGCCGCTCGACGAGCAGGAGCGAAGCAAGCTGTCAGATACGGTCGTGAAGCTAGGTGGACTGTACATCCTGGGCACTGAGCGACACGAGAGCCGCCGAATCGACAACCAGTTGCGCGGTCGATCAGGACGACAAGGCGACCCCGGCGAAAGTCGGTTCTTCGTCAGCTTAGAGGATCACCTTTGGACCATTTTCAACGCCAAGATGCTTGACAACCCGATGCTGAAGGCGTGGCCGCCGATGGAGGAGGTGAACGCAAAGTTCATCACCAGAATGATTCTCAAGACGCAGGAGCGGATCGAGAATCACTACTTCGAAGCGAGAAAACACGTTCTGGAATACGACGACGTGCTGAACTCACAGCGCGAGCACATCTACGGGCGCCGCCGAGATGTGCTGCTCGGCGCGGACTGCCGCCCAGAGCTGAAGAAGGGCGTAAAAGAGGTCGTTGCAGACATCGTCAAGGAGGGCTGGGTCTTTAGCGACGACGCCGGGGAGACCGTGTTCGAATACGCGAGCGTCTACGATAGGCTGAACAGGCTGTTCCCGCTCGTCGACTACACGTCGCAAGCCAAAGTTGAAAAGCAGGATCCTGATGAGCTAGCCAAATACCTTGGGGACATCGCTATTGAGGCGTACGACAAGAAGGTTGCCGACATCAGCGAAGAGTTCATGCCGCGCATTGAGCAGCACGTCACGCTGAGATCGGTCAACGACAAGTGGATGGAGCATCTCCAGATGATCGATTACATCCGCGAGGGAATCGGCTTGCGCGGCTACGGGCAGACCGATCCGCTCATCGCGTACAAGCGCGAAACACACGACCTGTTCGAGCACACGCTGAAGGCGATCCGCGACCAGTCGACGAAGATGATCTACGTGGCCGAACTGCGACAGGAGCCGACAAAACCAAGCCGCACGCCGATGATGCGGCGGGTGGACGGCGAATCAGGCGTCGCAACGGACAACGGCCAGGCGACCGGTGACTTCAACGAAGTGACTCAGGACTGGTCGAAGGTGCGGCGCAACGACCGATGCCCGTGCGGAAGCGGCAAGAAGTTCAAGGTGTGCCACTATGCGCAGCTAAGGCACAAAGGCATAATCTAACCGTCAGATCTGCGTGTCCAGCCTAGGGCTGTCGGCCAGTCCGGCCAGCGTTGGCGCTAGATGGTGCGTTCTGACTAGATTAAGAGTTTCACGCGCGGCACGCATGTCTTCTGCCAGGCGCGTGAGCAACGGCTCCGCGCTGATCTGTTGCTGCGATCCTGAGTTGGCGAGCGCTGTCAGCGTCTGCAGCACCCCGTTGGGGCCTGTCAAGTAAAGCGTAGCTTGCCGAATCGCAGCTTCAGCAGCCGGTGTGCCGTCGCCAATGCTGCGCTTGCTGTCTGCCTGAGCCGCATAGGCGTGCAATGCCTTCCGCGTCGCGAGATTCTGCGACTGGTCAACGAATATACTCTTGCCCTCGAAGCTGCTGGACTTGACGAGATCGCTCGCCGTGGCGTCCGCCGAGCGAAGAAGCCGCTGATTTGCGAGCCAGGGGGCTTGGGTTGCGGCGTTTTCACGTAGCCCGTCCAGGGTGCTGTTGAGCAGATCCTCGATTTGGCTGACCGTCTGCGCGGCGGCTTCCAGCCGGTCGCTCAACTTTTTGATCTCCCGCACCGAACGCGCGGCATCCAGCTTGGAAGCCGCCGCCGATCGCGCGACGCCGGGAGGAGACGCTTTGCGCGACGCCCAAAAACGAGCCGGGTCGAGCCGGTATTCGTTGCTCGTGCTTGTGTTCGGGTTGATGCCAAAATCCAAGATGGAACCCCGTGAGGTCGCAGTGACCCATTACTGGAATTCCGGCACCTGTATAGGATATGTTACGGCAGAATTGCTGTACATATCCGATGTCTCGCAGTTATGCCAGCGTGCTGTGCTCCGCAGGGTCGCGCATGAGAAGATCGCGGATGTCGCTCGGTATCGCGACCGCCTTCATGCCGTCCCCGACCAGGACGTGCCAGGAGTACCCTTCGGTACACCTCTTTCCCGTCGATTCATTCACGATTTCGTACTGGAACTTCAGTGAGGAGCGTTTGATCTCGGCGAGGCGAACTTCGATGCGTATCGTATCGTCGTACTTGATTTCTCCGCGATACCGAGCCCAAATCTCCACGACCGGCAGTTTGTAGCCGCACTCCTCCATGCTCTTGTAAGTGAACCCCCGGTCGCGGCACCAAGCGCCCCTGGCCTGCTCGAACCACAAAAGGTAGTTCGCGTAGTACGCGTGCCCCATCTGGTCGGTCTCGCCGTATCGCACGCGGATGCGCTCTTCAGTGACAGCGTCGAACATGGACAAGTCTTACCCTCTGGTCGCCGAGCGCAAGCTCGCCGAGGTACCCTTTAGGGGCTTCTGCCAACACCATGGATGGTCAGGCCGCCTATATTCAGTTCGACCGTGTCGAGGTCAAGTACAGCGACGTCGTATCCGGTCTGCGTGGAGTGTCGCTCAGCATCGCCCGCGGCGAGTTCGTGTTCCTGTGCGGGCAGACCGGGTCTGGCAAGAGCACGCTGCTCAAGTGCCTCACCCAAGAGGTGCGCCCGACGGCCGGCAGGGTATTCCTGGACGGTCGGGACATTACGCGAGTTCCGGATTCCGATATCCCGCTGTTGCGCAGAGAGATGGGCATCGTCCCACAGGACTTTGCCCTGTTGCCGACCAAGAGGGTGTGGGAAAACGTCGCCTACGCGCTGCGGGCGCTGGGAAGGAGCAGAAGCGACGTGCGCCGCGCCGTGCCCGAGATTCTCGAACGCGTGAATATCCTACAGCGTGCAGACGCGTTTCCCAACGAGTTGAGCGGTGGCGAGCAGCAGCGAGTCGCGATTGGCCGGGCTCTGATCAACAGTCCGACGGTGTTGCTAGCCGACGAACCAACCGGCAACCTGGA
Organism: Armatimonadota bacterium; assembly: GCA_022563855.1. Classification (NCBI taxonomy): domain Bacteria; kingdom Bacillati; phylum Armatimonadota; species Armatimonadota bacterium. The sequence continues at coordinate 161,798 of JADFMN010000007.1, read as the reverse complement.
CGCCGAGCACAGCGGCGAGATCATGGACCTGCTCGACGACCTGAACGTCCGAGGCACGACGGTGTTGGTTGCGACTCACGATATGCAGATCGTTGAGCGACAGAAGAAGAGAGTTGTCCAGCTAGAGTTCGGCCGTCTCTCGGAGGGCGGTGCCGAGAGTGCTTGATCGCCTAGAGTTCCTGTTTTCGGAGGCGTTTCTGTCGCTGCGTCGAAATCTGTGGATGACGTTTGCGGCAGTGACGACCTCCGCAATGGCGCTGCTCCTGCTCGGAGGGCTCGGCCTGGTGTACATGCGGATCACTGAGTTCGCTGCCACGTTGCCCGGCAAGCTCGACGTGCGGGTGTACATGGAGTACGAGCTGGACCGAGATCTCGCTCTGGAAATAGGCGATGAGATCGCTGCGTTGCCAGAGGTCGCCAAAGTTGAGTTCGTCCCACGTGAGAAGGGCTGGGAGCAATACCAAGAGCAGTTTCCGAACATAACGCACGACTTGGAAAATCCGTTGCCCGACTCGTATAACGTCCGGCTGCAGGAGGTCGGTGACGCTGACGCTGTGGCCTCAAAAGTGCTCGCGATAGAAGGAGTAGACGAGAATGGCGTGGAGTACCGAAGTGACCTCCACAAATTCCTTGATGAGGCGATTCGCCTCATCAAACTGCTAGGGGTCGGACTTGGTGGAATGATGGGCCTGACAAGTGGAGTACTCATATACAACGCAATACGGATGGCAATTTTGGCCAGGCGAAAAGAGATACGGATTATGCAGTTGGTCGGCGCGTCTCGCGCGACTGTCTGGACGCCGCTGCTCATAGAGGGCGTGATCCAGGGCATCCTGGGCGGAGCGGTCGCTGCATCCGTGCTATGGCTGGCGTACGGATTTACACGCGCGCTGATCGCCAGCGTCAGCACTCTGGGCGACACGAGCCGCTTCCCGACCTTGCTTGCTTTCTCAGTTCTCATCATTACCGGGGCACTTTATGGTTTAATTTGCTCGGCGATAGCCGTTCGTGAACCGAGAAGGATAGTATGAGAGTCAGGACTGTAGTCGCGGCAACAGCCGCATTGGTGATGCTGATCGGGGCACAGGATCAGCAGTCCGCGAAGTCGCTCGCTGACTCGCTCAACCAGGTAGAGGAAAAGAAGGACCAGGTTCAGCGCAAGATCGACAAAGTCAATCGCGACAAGAAAGTCGTCAAGCGCGATATCCGTGCGGTCGACTACCAGCTTACACGCGTTGCGGGCGAATTGGACAAGGCGGCAGACATGCTTGACGAAGCAACATCGCGGCAGGAGGAGTTGGCGAACGAGCTGACTATCGCCGGCGACTTGGTGGCCGAAAGGAAGCAGCTTGTTCAGCAGAGGCTGCGAACGATGTACAGGCAAGTCGATGCGAACGCCCTGATCGTCTTGGTCGGCGCGGAATCAGTGGGGGATTTCGCCGCTCGCAAGTCGCTGCTCGAGAAGATCGCCCGCCGCGACCGAGATTTGTTCGACGATCTTTTGACGCTGAAAAAGGAGATAGCCGGGAAGAAGCGCGAACAGGACGAACTGGTCGATCACGTCAGCGGCCTGCTAGGTATTCAGGAGCAGAAGCAGAACGAGCTAGAGGACGTCCAGCAGGAGAAGCGCGAGGTTCTGTCCGATCTGGAGCGGCGCACAAAAGATCTCGAAAGGCAGTTCAGGGAATGGGAGAACAAGAGCCGAGAGCTGGCGGCACAGATCGCCGCGATCCAACGGTCGAAAGAGGGCACAGACCAGGAGCTAACGTACAGTGGCAAGATGATCATGCCGGCGAGCGGTCGCTTCACGAGCCCGTTCGGAATGCGGAACCACCCGATCCTTCGCAAGCGCAAGATGCACAACGGCGTAGATATCGGCGCAGCAAACCGATCAACGATCAAAGCCGCCGCCGCCGGCAGCGTGATGACGGCTGGCTGGATCAGCGGCTATGGCAACACTGTCACCATCGATCACGGCAGCGGTATTTCAACTCTGTACGCCCACTGTTCGTCGATTTACGTGAAGGCTGGCCAGTACGTTGAGGCCGGTCAGAGGATCGCCGCCGTCGGCGCGACCGGGCTGGCGACAGGCCCGCACCTACACTTCGAGGTTCGAGTCAACGGTAAGCCCGTGAACCCGCGAAACTACCTGCCTTAGGCGAGATTTTGTGCGATGCCGCCCCGACACGGGTTATCCTTACGCCAAGCGTTCTGACGCAGCGGTGAACCCTTTTGGCAATCGACACAAGCGACTTCCGTAACGGCCTTGCCTTCTACCTTTCAGGAGAGGTGCATCAAATCGTAGAGTTTCAGCACGTCAAGCCAGGCAAGGGCGGCGCGTTTGTCAGAACTAAGCTGAAGAGGCTCAATACTGGCGCGACGATCGAAAAGACGTTTCGGGCCGGCGAAAAAGTCGATCTGGCGTTCATCGAAAAGAAGGCGTTCCAGTATCTGTATCGGCAAGGGTCTGATTTCGTGCTGATGGATCTAGAAACGTATGAGCAGATGCCTGTTTCGGCTAAGGATATCGGAGACGGCGCAAAGTACTTGAAGGAGGAGATGGAGGTAATCGCGATCCTGGCGGACGGAGTCTCCTTGGGGTATGAGGTGCCACAGTTCGCCGAACTGGCGGTCGCCGAAACCGATCCCCCGTTCAAGGGCGACACTGTGCGTGGCGGAAGCACAAAACCTGCTAAACTGGAAACTGGTGTACAGATTCAAGTCCCGTTCCATATCGTCGAGGGAGACGTCGTCAAGGTGGATACGAGAAACGGCGAATATCTGGAGCGCGTAAGCAAGAAGTAACAGAGGTAGCAAGTGTCAACAAGACCTTACGGAACCAGTTCGAGAATCTCTGATTCAGTGATCCTCGTCGTCGATACGTTGGCCAGGTGGTGCATGTGGCTGGGAGCCGGCGCACTGCTTGCGGGTATCGGCATGCTCATTTTTACCGGCATCGCAACGCCCAGCGGCGTTCCCGCTGCAGCCGAGCAGGCCAAGGAGAATATTGAGCTGTTCACCAACCTCGCTTTCGTGGGGGCGATCGTGGGCTCTCTCGCCACGGCTTGGATGTTGTGGGGTGAAGAGACGCTCGGTCCGCTGCTTATGATCATTGGGAGTCTCTTGTACTTCTTCCCTTCCTATGCAAGCAACCTGGGTGTCAGTAGGCAGCAGTTCGGGCTGGATGCGATGGCGGCAGTGTCGGTTGTCGGCATACCGGTAGCGGCCATCGGGCTGATGGCGATCATGCTTGATATCGCGCAGAGGATCCGCATCCGCTCCAGCGTCGGGACGAGGGCAGAACACCTCAAGTTCGGTCAAGGCGTCAAGGTTCAGGAAGAGCGCGACATCAGAAACGTGTTCCTCGGCAAGTGCTGGCAACTTCCTTTCTGCAGGAAGTTCATCCGAGAGCGGTGTCCGATCTACCACTCCAAGCGGACCTGCTGGAAGGAGCGCGTCGGCTGCATGTGCGAGGAATCGGTCATACAGAACGCGATGGCTGGGAAGGTCATACCGAAGAACATCGTCGCTGCTGCGAAGATGATTCCGTATAACCGAATACTGACGGCAAATCAGAAGCGCGAGCGGTGCAACGTGTGCGTGATTTACAACGAGCATCTGAAGCACAAGTACAAGCTGGCGCTGCCCGTAACCATCCTGTCCTTGGCCCTAATCTACGTCGCGTTCCGAACATCGCTCATCGCGGGAGTCGAGTCGATGTTGATCGGCGCGGACAAAATATACTCTAACATGACGTTCAGCGGCGGCAACGAAATGTCTGAGGCCGCCAAGGTCACGAGTCTCACCGAGGGGGTGATTCCGTACGGTGAAATCGTCTTGATCGCGGGGCTGCTCATCGTGCTCGCGTACATCGTTCGGTTCCTGGAGTACTTGTTCTTCACTCTCAAGGTATAGCGCCGGGTGACCGAACTCCAAGAACCGATTTTCATCAACGGATCGCACGGCGAAGGTGGCAGCGCCTTGCTGAGGACCGCGATCGCAGTTTCAACGCTCACGAGCCAGCCCGTTCGTATTCACGACGTCCGCGGCGCGATGCGGAAGCCCGGGCTGACGGCCGAGGACCTGACGACGGTGTATGCGTTCGCCGACTGCTGTGATGCCGACCTGGACGGAGCGGAGATTCAATCCTCTGAACTCAAGTTCCGACCGGGAGGAGAGAGCGGAGCGTTAAACGGGGTGTACGACGTGCAGTCCCACGAGAAAGGGAGAATTCCCGGCAACGCGCTGGTCGTCTTGGCCTCGCTGCTGCCGGTGATTGCCAGGTCCACAAGTTACAGCCGCGTAACGGTGCATGGCGAAACGCACGGCGAGAACACGATCTGCTTCGACGCGTTTCAGCGGTTGACGCTGTCGGCGCATCGCGCCCTGGGCATGTACGGGTTTAGCGAGTTGAAGGCGGCCGGATTTGGGTACGCGGGACGGGGCGAAGTTACGCTGGAAGTCGAGCCGAGCGCCCTCAATCCGGTGATGTGGGAATCGCGCGGGAGCCTGGTCGCGTGTACGGTCGATATCGCAACGAGCGGGCTTCGAGATGGAGCCGGTGAGGAGGCTGAGCTAATCGTGAAAAAGGCGCTCACGGAGGATTTGACCGAAGCGGAGTTTTGCCACTCTGCCCTTGAGTCGCAGACGAAGGGCGCATGCATCACCATCGCTGCCGAGTTTGAGCGCGGCCTGGGCGGCGGCTCTGCTTCCCTGAAAGGGCAAGAGACGATCGCAACCGTGGCGGCGCGTGCAGTCGACCGGTTTCGGTCGTGGTACCGAACGGATGCAACGGTGGACGCGTTCCTCGCTGACCAGATGTTGGTCGCCGCGAGCCAAGCCGACGGCAGCACGGTATTCACAACTCCAAATATAACGCGACGGCTCAAGACGATGGCGTGGGTCATCAAGCAGTTCATACCGCTGCAGATCACGATCTTCGGTCGAGAGGGCGAGGCGGGCAAGGTCTCGATTGAGCGATGACCTGGACAGTTGACTACGGTGCAGGACCGCAGCCCGTCGAACTGCCCCACGCTTGGAGGCAGGACGTGCCCGTCGCATGGGAGGGGCCGGCGGTTTACCGCACAGTTATCGACGTCAAAGACCGCGACATCTGGCTCGTCTTTGATGGTGTCAGCTACAGGGCGGAGGTTTCGTTGGACGGAGCGCCTGCGCTGGTCCACGACGGGCTCTGGGACGCGTTTGCCGTGTCGCTCGCCGCGCACGCTGGCAAAACCGTCGAGGTCACGGTCAAGGACACCAAGAACGGCGGTAAGACGTTCCCGGTCAAAGACGTGCTGAGCGGGTTCATTCCGTACGTCTACCACGCGTTTGGCGGCATCTACGGCGACGTTCGGCTCGTGCGCTCGCCGATCGACCCGACGGAGGCGCACCTGCCCGCGCCCGACCCGCGCGTCTCGGTCGACGGTCAACGGCTGTTCTTGGACGGCAAGCCGTTTTATATGCGCGGAGTGCTCAGCTGGGGCTGGTACCCGGAGCTGGGGCACATGAACCCCGCGGAGGAAGCGATCAGGGCGGAAATCCGAACGGCGAAGCAACTCGGGTTCAACACGATCAAGTTCTGCCTCTGGGTTCCGCGCCACAGGTTCTTTGAAATCTTGGAAGAGGAGGGGATGTGCGCGTGGCTGGAGCTGCCGCTTTGGGATCCGACGGACGATCTGGAGCGGCAAGCGAAGATGGAGCGCGAAGTCGGCCGGATCGTGAGACAGTACCGCCACCATGGATCGATCATCGCGTGGACCGTCGGTTGCGAGCTGAGCGGCGCGACCGGCCACGAGTTCCGGCGGCGCCTCGTGGAGATGGTCCAGCGCGAGACAGGGTGCCCGCTGGTCAAGGATAACTCCGGCGGTGCGGAAATGTATGGCGGCGACCTGCGCGAGTACGGTACGTTCGACGACTTCCACCCGTACTGCGATACCCACTTCTACCCCGCCGTCTTGGACTCTCTCCGAGCCGGAGCGCGAAAAAAACGGCCGATCCTGCTCGGCGAGTACAACGACTTCGACGTACACCGAGATCTACACGAATTGAGGGGGAAATCGCCGTTCTGGACCAGCCTAGAGCCCGACCTGAACGACGTCGGCGTCCGGTGGCAGCACGACCTGCCCTCAGTTTTGGAAGAATCACGCTGGACGCGCGAGGATAACGCCGCGCTAACTGCCTCTTCGAGGAAGAAGGGAGCATGGGTCAGGCGGCGCGTATCGGAGCACGTCCGATCTGTCGAGGACATCGCGGGCACCGTCGTCGCCGGCTGGCGCCACACGCCGATTTCGACCTCCGGCATGGTCGACGACACGTTGCAGCCGGTGTTCACACAGGAGGAGATGGACGCATGGAACAGCGACGCGATGCTGTTCCCGATCTTGACGCGCAGACCGCCGTGGGTTCACGGCGGCAACCGGCCCGGATGGCTCGACCCTCAGTGCTACTTCGTTGGCCAGGTGTTCCTGCGGCTCGGCGTGCATTCGGAGCAAGCCCGGTCGGGTGCATTGGCGTGGAGCTTGGGTGACGAACACGGCACCGGCCAGCACGTCGAGGTCGAGGGCTGCGTGCCGACGGAAGTGGCGCAGGTCAGCGTCGAAATCGAGTCGCCCGGCGAGTATCTCCTCAGTGCGGAATTCGACGGCGTCCACGCAGAATGGCCGATCTGGGTTGTGCCGAAGCCAGATTGGCGCGCAGTTAAGGGTTGGTCATTCGAAGACCCGGCAGGACTGCTTGAAGGAGTCGACTTGCCAGGTGGCAACCACCTTCTGACCACGAAGTTGGACGACAGAGCGCTCGATCGCGCTCGAGGCGGAGCCAGGATCGTCGCAATCTTGCAAGCGGACGGCACTGAGCAGATGCCGTTCTGGAGAGAGTGCGCCTTCGAGTTCTCGCCCGGCCTGCTCGATCTGTACCGGGACCGATACGAGCGGCTGTGGGCCGTGGCGAGCGATCGCGCCCTCGATCCTGCTTGGCTCCAAGAGCTGCTCGGCGACTTTGAAATCCTCATGAACAGGGTCGATACCCGGACGTACAAAGAGAACCCTTATGCGGTTCGCGCGGACGTCGGAAAGGGGTCGATCCTCATCCTGGCCCTAAGACCGCACGGGATGCTCGGCGCTCAGCCGTACGGCGTCGACCGCAACCCCGCTGGCAGCGAGCTGCTGCGCAGGGCGCTGTCCGAAGAGGGTTTTTGGTGAGCCGACTGGGACTTGAACCCAGGACCCACGCCTTAAAAGGGCGTTGCTCTACCAACTGAGCTACCGGCTCACGCGTGCAATACGATACCAGCCACGCGGCGCAACGTGGGTCAGCAGGTAGGACAGTGCCCACGGGTAAAGTTGACCATATGTCGGACGAGGAGACATCGTACGCTTCCGCAGGTGTTGACATTGCAGAAGCCACCCGCGCTCTGAACGCTGTCCGTGAGGCGATCGAGCGGACGTACGGAGATCGAGTCGTCGGCGGACTCGGTGCGTTCGGCGGTATGTTTCGGTCGTCGTTTCCCGACCTCCAGAATCCGCTCTTAGTAAGCAGCATAGACGGAGTCGGGACGAAGACCGCCGTCGCACAGATGGTCGGCGACTACAGCGGCATCGGCCGGGACATCGTCCACCACTGCGTCAACGACATCCTGTGCCAGGGGGCTCGTCCGCTGTTCTTCCTCGACTACTTCGGTTGCTCGTCGCTTCCGGCCAAGGCGTTCGAGCAGGTCGTGGCTTCTGCCGCTGCGGCGTGCGAGGCGACTGGCTGCGCGCTCATCGGTGGCGAGACGGCTGAGATGCCGGGCGTTTACCGCGAAGGAGAGATCGACGTCGTGGGGTGCATCGTCGGCGTCGTCGAGTTTGATAAGCGGCTTCCGCGCCCTTGCATGGGCGCGGGCGACCGGCTGATCGGGCTCGCTTCCAGCGGCTTGCACACGAACGGGTTTTCGCTCGCCAGGAAAGCGCTGTTCGAGATCGGCGGAGCGTCGGTCGATGACCTGCTGCCCGGAAGCGACGTGACCACAGGTTCCGCACTGCTGGCCCCGCACACGTGCTATCTGTCGGCGCTCGATCCGCTACTGAAGGACGACCTGATTTGTGGCCTGGCGCACATCACCGGCGGCGGGATACCCGACAACACGCGGCGAATAACCCCCGACGGCTTGCAGGCGGTCATCGAGAGGGGCGCGTGGACCCTGCCCGCAATATTCAGCGAGATTCAGGAGCGCGGCGGGCTGTCCGGCGACGACATGATGGAGGCGTTCAATATGGGCATCGGGATGATCGCGGTCGTCAAACCAGACTCGGCAACAGAAGTGAGAGAGCGACTATCCGCCAGTGGACAGGCAGCGTTCGACATCGGCGAACTACAGCCCGGCGAACCGTCCGTCAAGTTCGTCTAGCGCTACAGCCTGAAGTTGAATCGAGCGTTCCCGAGCGCGATCTGGTCGCCATCGACGATCACGGCCTTCTCGATGCGCTCGAAGTCGTCTCTCAAGATGAACGTCCCGTTTGACGAGCCGAGGTCTTCAATCTCGTAGACGTCGTCTTCCAATGTGATCTTTGCGTGCTTGCGCGAAACGTAGGATCCCTCCTCGACCTGTCCGAGATCGACTTCGATCGGTCCCACCGACGGATCGAACCGGCCGATGACCGCGGGTGGATTGATCTCGAACGAGATGTCGGTCTCCACGCCGTTTCTAACGAGGATCAGGCGCGGCCCCAGTGCAGTTTCAGCGTCATCATCGGTTTCTTCTGCGGCCTGATCGCCATCGCCGTCTTCCTCACCCGGCGCGTCCTCCTCCGAAGCCTCTTCCGGCACGGTCTCTTCTGCTACAGCCTCTTCCTCCTTCAGAACATCATCGTCGCTAGGAATCTGATTCATTCACTTCTCCTCGTCCAAGAGTGCGGGCAACGGCCAACACGATCGCGCTCACCAAGAGCCCCGGCAACAGCGTACCAAGCCCGAACTCCGTTCCGTCTGGGAGCTTCATCATCTGATAACCCGTCCCGAAGCCGATCTCGGCGCCACCGGGCAGCGTCATCATCCAATACTCGTTGCCCAGGCGATAGCTCCAAATGAGCCAGCTCACTGAGATTATGAACGCGGCAGCCATAGAAACGGAGATCGCGCGCCCGGAAAATCGCCTCTTGCCCAGCAAACCGTACGCCGCCATGACCGGCAGGAGCAGCGAACCGACCACGCATCCGCCCCACGCGTACCATAGCGACACGACGCTCGCACGGTTTAAGAACGCGATCACAACCGCCGCTACGCACGCAACGACGATGCCGATGCGAGACAGCAAAAGCAATTTGCCCTCGTCGCGGATTTGAAGCGCCCTGCCGATCAGATCGCGGCCAAACGTAGAGCCGCTCACGAGCGCGTAGCCGACCATCCCGGTGAGGACGGTGCCGAGGATCCCGGCCAGGAACATCGCCTTCAATCCGGCTGGCAAGATCGCATCGCCAAGAAGCGGATAGATCAGGAGCGGGTTGATGTGATCAGTGCTTGCGAAGGGGGATGACATTCGCTCGAGGACGTCTTTAGGCAGCAGCGCAAGCGCGTACATGCCCGTCGTGATCGTCATGAGGTCGAACAGGAACCAGAACCCGATGCAGACGAAAACCCCCTTGCGGCCAACCTCGGGCGAAGCCGCGCTTGTTACCCGTTGGTGGAAGCCGGGGTCGATCAGCGTCCAAGCGCCGAGTATCAAGAAGGAGATCACCGTGAGCCAGCCGGTGCCACCGTCCCAGGTCATCAACTCCGTGCCGCGAAATTCGCTCCACGCCTCGCCGATGGGGAACGTGACGAGGCAGTAGGTCGCGATGATCGCAAACCCGACGTACATCATTGCGAACGACAGCAGCGACACCCGAGCGTCGGCCAGCAATCCCCCCCTGAACAGAAAGAGAGTGCCCCCGATCGTCGCGATGATTACTGACCAGACGAGACTCCAACCCGTGAACGCCTGCACGAGGATGCCGAGCATCAGCACGTGCGCAGCCGGAGTGCCAAGGAGGAAGATCAGGCCCGACCCGATCAGCGCCGCGCCGCGACCGAACTTTGCGTGCAGTCTCTCTGGAATGGAGATCTGATCCGCTTGTCGGATGCGCCGCGCGAACACCAGCGCGTACAACAGCGCAAAGAGGTAGTACGGCACGCCGAGCAGCACCAAAGTTCCGAGACCGAAGCTGCGGACAGCCTCGCCGATTCCGAGGATTCCGGCGTACCAAGTTGCGACGAGCGTGGCCACGAAAATCGGAAGCGTCAGAGTGCGTCCGGCAGCAATGAATTGAAGCGTTGTGTTCTCGCGGAGCCTCGCAGAGAATCCGAGCGCAAGCACCGCGGCGAGAAACGTCCCCAGGACGAGGAGGTCCAGCCAACCGAGTGTTACCATCGCACTTCTGGCGTCTCCAGAAACAGCAGCGCGCAACCGCTGTCGAGCGAAGCTGTTATAACGGTTTCGACGGAGCAGTTCGACACGCTGAGCGCTCCCGATGGCGCGAGGGTAACTCCCGTGAGCGGCCACTCGACGCCAGAGAGTTGAACGCCGATGCAAACGTCCAAAGGGATGAGCGAAACGCGCTGCCCGCGACGGCAAGAAACGTCGAGCTTAACCCCTGGCCGGACCAGCCATCCGATCCCCCTTCGGTACGCAATTCGAACCTGCAAATGCGACTTTTGCGCACTAGAATACGTTGCGAGCACATGGTCGGGCAGGTCGCCTTCAGACCCTGCGAGAGTTACCGCCTGGTGGCCGTCGTTCTCAACTAGGTCGAGCAGTTTGTCGCAGTCGGTGGTGCTCTGGTCGGTCGACTTTTCCAGGCGCAAACCGTGCGAACTATCGAGAGACGTGAAGGAGTCGAAATCGCCGACAACGATCGGCTTGAATCCAAATCCGATCACACGATCAGCGCCGCAGTCCGCAGCGTAAATCACGTCCGCTGATGCACACCAATCGCGCAGACGCTGATCGGTCACGTCCCGACCTCCCAACATTCCAAGTACTCGATCCATTGACGCGCTTGAGATTAGTTTGTCCTGCATCCGCTATCCTGTGCGCGTCTGCCAAAGGAACTGCGCACAACGTTTTGAAAATCACTGAATTTTGAAACAACATTACGGCGATTTGCGTGCGCTAGGTACGGACAAGTCGGCGCGATGTTTTTCGCGCGAGCCCTTCAGAGAAAAAAGTGTTGCGCACACATCGTTCCGTGTGTATACTCCGGATCGTTCTTTGTCCCAATCGGGGCGTGTGATTTTTTAATGTCGAGTGATCAGTTATCAGTTTTTGACGAGGAAGGAGCCGTTCAAGTACAAGCGGTATGGAGGGCGTCCCTCAATCAACTTGCGTCGACTGTTCCCGGCACTGCACACGAGCGTTTCTTGAAACCGCTTACGCCGATCTCAGCGGACGAGGGCGTCGTCACATTGGCCGCACCGGGCAACTTTGTCGCGGAGTGGGTCAAGGACAAATACATCGATCGGATCGAGGCGGCGTTGAGCGGCGAGATCGGCGAACCGGTCCAGGTCAGGATCGTCGTTACGCCAAGGGAGAAGCCCGAGTTAGAAGCGGTCGAGGCGCAAGTTATCACGGCTGAGACTGCGGAGATTCCCGTCCAGAGGGGTTCGCGGTTCAAGCCGAATCCAGACTTTACGTTCGACAGTTTCGTCCTCGGGCAGAGCAACCGGCTGGCTGCGGGCGGGGCGAAGGCCGTCGCGACGTCGCCGGGCATGAAGTACAACCCGCTGTTCATCTATGGCCCTTCCGGACTCGGCAAAACCCACTTGCTCCACGCTATCGCCAACGAGATTCTTCGACGCGACCCCAGATTCCCGCTCGTGTACGTGTCCGGGCAGCAGTTCATGGAGGACTTCGTCAAGGCTCTGCAGCACAACCGGATCGACGAGTTCCGTCGTCGGCACCGAAGCGTCAGCGTCTGGCTGCTGGACGACGTGCAGTTCATCATGGGCAAGGAGAAGACCCAAGAAGAGGTGTTCCACACGTTCAACGAGCTGCACTCGGACGGAAAGCAGATCGTCCTTTGTGGAGACCGACCTCCGCGAGATCTGTTGGAGATGGACGAACGGCTGAGGTCTAGACTGGAGTGCGGGCTGGTGGCCGATGTGCAAATGCCCGATACGGAGACGAGATGCGCGATCCTGCAGAACAAGGCGCAGGCCGACGGTGTCCCCCTCGATCACGATGTTGCGATGTTCCTGGCCGAATCCGTCCCTGGCAACATCCGGATTTTGCAGGGCGCGTTGACAAAGTTGATCGCCGAGAGCAGCTTTTCGGACCGTCCGTTATCCTTGGAGCTCGCCACCGAGTTGGTTGAGAACTACTACAAGGCGATGTTGATCGTCAAGCCGGGCTTTGCGGACATCGTGAACGTCGTGTCCAAGCATTACAGGATCGACGTCGAAGCGATCCTGGGCATCTCCAGAAAGGCGCCGATCGCCCACGCCCGCCACGTGTCCGTGTACCTAGTCCGCGAGATCACGGGCGACTCGTGGAAGCACATCGGAACGCAGTTCGGCAACCGTGACCACTCGTCCATGATGCACGCGTTCACGAAGGTTCGCAACCTGGCCACACACGACCGGGATTTCTCGAACACACTCACGGCGCTCCGTCGGCAGGCTTGGCCGGAGGCCCCGTGAAGCTCGCCGACCTGACGTGGCAGGACGCCGACGATGTGAATCGCGATGTCGTCGTTCTGGTGCCGACGGGTTCGCTGGAACAACACGGTCCACATTTGCCGCTGTTCACCGATACGCTTCTTGTCACCGCCGTGGCTGAAGCGATCGAGGCTGAGCTTCCATCGAAGGTGCTTCTCACGCCGACCGTGTGGCACGGGTGCTCGGCACACCACATCTCGTTCGCGGGGACGGTTTCTGCGAGTTTCGAGGGGTATGAGGCTGCGGTGATGGAGATTGCTCGTTCGCTGATGCGAAACGGCTTGCGGAAGTTCTTCTTGATCAACGGCCACGGCGGAAACACGGAGTCGAACGGCATCGCCTGCCGCAAGCTCAAGGCCGAATCGCCGGACTGCATCTTTGGGCATTCCGGGTATTTCGCGTTCATCCCCGACGACGTCTTGGAGGCCGTGATGGAGGGACCGGCCAAGCGAATTCAACACGCCTGCGAAGCGGAGGCGAGTCTGATGATGCACTTGCACGGCGATCTAGTGCGCAAAGGCAGGCTTCGAGACGACGGCCTCAGCCCTGAGCCTCCCGTTCAGGGGCTGACGCTGTTCTTCGATGAAATCACGGAGCAAGGTTCCCTTGGCTATGCAACGCTTGCGACCGCGGAAAAGGGCAAGACCCTGTTCGACGTAGCGGTGAAGCACTCAGCAGAAAACATCGAGAGGCTGGCGGACGGCTTCGTTCTCAAGGGAATTGCTGAATAAAACTTTGAACTAGCGTAAGGTCGGTTCGTGTCGGAGTAGTATAGCGATATCATGCGATTACGATTGCCGGTCCTCGCCACCGCGCTGCTGTGCCTCGCTGTGCCGAACACCGCGTATGCAGACGAAGACTCGTACTTCGGACCCCAGTTCGGGCTGTACTTCCCGTCGGGCAATACCGTTCGGTCAGCGCTGGGAGATAGCTGGTTCAGTTTCGGAGCGAGTCGCATTCGTACGTTGAAGCTCCAGGAGCGCCACTGGGTGCACGACTGGTCTGGAATAAGCCAATCGCGGAATGGAAGCAAGATTTTCATCCTGACCGCGTCGGCCGGGTACGTCGTACCGTTCAATACGGGTTCCGAGAACTTCGAACCGTACATCGCCGTCCGAGCTGGTTTGTCGTACATCGATTACGCGATCAATACCGGCAGTGGGCGTCGATCCGCCAAGCGCATCGCGCCAAACGGAAACGCTGCGATTGGATTCAACATCAATCGACGGATCAACATCGAAGCGCGGTACGACATCTACACACAATATGATGGCTTGTCGTTCAACGGGCTGACCGTGGCGATTCGGATAGGGCTTGCTCGATTCTGAGCTACTGAGAAACGGATGTCGCACCCGACGGCGCGTGAGCAACCACCAGAGAGAATCTTTCTGGTGTTCGTCAACACCGACGTATCGGAAGATGATTACGTTGAGGCGGAGCTTGAGGGTCTTTGCGTTGCCGTAGGCGCAGAGGCCGTCGGGTCGCTGCGCCAGCGAGTTGGTAAACCGACTCGACCGACTTTCATCGGCAAAGGCAAGGTTGAGGAGCTGACATCGTACGCGGCAGAGGTTGAAGCGGACACCATCGTCATCGACACAGAGCTGAGCGGGACTCAGATTCGAAATCTAGAAGAAGCGGTAGGGAGGCGCGTCATCGATCGGACTCAGCTGATCCTTGACATCTTTGCCCGGCGCGCTCGTACCAAGGAGGGACAGCTGCAGGTCGAACTGGCTCAGCTTCGCTACAGGTTGCCCAGGTTGATGAGCGCCTGGACGAAGTTTGAGCGACAGCGAGGCGGCATCGGCATGAGAGGCCCTGGCGAGACGCAGTTGGAGCGAGACAGACGCACCGTGAACAAGCGGATCTCGAAGCTCAGCGCCGAGATCGACGGACATTCTCGTCACCGTGCCTTGCAGCGCGAGAACCGCAAGGCGAAGCCACACTCCGTAGTCGCCATCGTTGGCTACACCAGCGCGGGCAAGTCCACCCTCATGAACCGATTGGTGGATGCGGACGTCTTGGCCGATGCGATGCCGTTCGCCACGCTCGACCCGACGACTCGCAAACTGGAACTGGACAAGGGGTTTTCGTGCTTCCTCGTCGATACGGTCGGTTTCATTCGCCGTCTGCCGACACAGCTCGTCGCAGCGTTCCGCGGAACCCTCGAAGAGGTCGTCCATGCCGACCTGCTGGTACACGTCGTGGACGCGAGCCTGGAGGACTGGGAGCTGCAGCGCGATTTAGTCTTGGACACGGTCCGGGAGCTAGGTGCCGAGGACGTGCCGATGATCACCGTGTTCAACAAGATCGACCTCCTTAGTGACTCGTCTGTGGCAACAAGGCTGGTTGCGGAGTGGCCCGATTCGGTCGCGATCAGCGCTACGGTCGGCACCGGCATCCCCGATCTGCTGGACCTGATCGTTGCCAAGTGCGAGAGCAAGTTGGAGCTGGTCAAGGCGCTCATCCCGTACGATCAGACGCGCCTGGTCGAGTCGTGCCACCAGTTCGGAAGGGTGCTATTGAAGGACTACCGCGAAGACGGCGTTTACCTTGAGGCCGAACTCGTCCCTGAAATGCGGGCCAAACTCGAACGGTACGAAGTGCCGTGATTCTGCGAGAGGCGATCGCAACAGCCGAGGCGAAGCTCTGCAAGGCCGGGATCGAGGCGGCGCGTCTGGAAGCCCAGGTTCTTGCGGCAGAGGTTTTGGGCGAAGACAGAAGCTACGTACTTGCTCATCTTGATGACGGCTTCGACCAGGCGGCGTTCGCCCGGATCGTCGAACAAAGGTCGAAGGGGGAGCCGCTGGCCTACGTACTTGGTTGGCGCGAGTTCTACTCTCGCCGGTATGAAGTCAACCCGTCCGTTCTGGTCCCGAGGCACGAGACGGAGACGCTTGTCGAACTGGCATTGGATTGGATTCGCGATAGAGCCTCTGCGGTCGTTGCAGACGTCGGTACAGGCTCCGGCTGCATCGGGATCAGCCTTGCGCTGGAGTGCGGCACCTGTTCGGTGATCGGTTCAGACATCAGCGCTGACGCGCTGGACGTTGCAAAGGCGAACGCCCGAGCTCTCGGTGCCGAGATCGGGCTGGTCAGGTCTGATCTGGTGGATGCGTTCCGAGCGTCCTCGATCGATCTTATCGTATGCAATCCGCCTTATGTCGCAACGTCCGACGAGCTGCCTGCCGAGATCGAGCAGCACGAGCCGCACGGCGCTCTTTTTGGGGGAACGGACGGGCTAGACGTGTACCGCCGGCTGGCGAGCGAATGCGATCGCGTCGTTCGTTCGGGCGGGGCCATAGCCGTTGAACTGGGGGACCGGCGGGCTGAGGCCGTGGCGTCGCTGTTTGGCGAATGCGGCTGGCGGTTGATGCGAACGGCGGCAGATTTGCAGGGCATCGACAGGGCCAGTGTGTTTGAGCGCAGGTGACGAACCTGCCATAATTCGGCAATGCAGGTGGTCGTTCCAGAGGAGTTCAAGAGCCTGTACGTTCACGACGAGCAGAACCCGATCATCAAGTATCCCGCTGAGGTCTTAAGAACCGTAGCGGTGCCAATCAAACGGTATACGCGCCGCTACCAGACAGTCGGCGACAACATGGTTCGCGTCATGAATGACGCGCGCGGGTACGGCCTCGCCGCCCCTCAAATCGGGATCAGCGAACGAATAATCGTGCTCGCCAGCGACGGCAAGCCGACGATCATGTTCAATCCGGTCGTCGTCGGCTCTGAGGGGACGCAGCTTGGGGAGGAGGGGTGCCTTTCGATCCCCGGTCTATTCGGCATGGTCGAGAGAGCCGAGAAGGTCGAGGTTGAGGCGTTGGATCGCAAAGGCCGCGAGTCGACCTTTCGCTTCGAGGGTCTTGACGCGCGCGTTGTCCTGCACGAGATCGACCATCTTGACGGAGTGCTGTTCATCGACAAGGCGGACCCGACGACCTTCCGCTGGGAGATGCCAAAGACAGCTGAAAGTGACCCTGAATGAAGCTGGTTTACTTTGGGTCGTCGCAGTTCGCCGTGCCAGCGCTCCGTGTTCTGGCCAGCGACATCGCCTTGGTCGTCTCGCAGCCCGCCCGCCCGTCGGGGCGCGGTCTAAAGCTTCACCCGACGCCGGTGGCGGAGGCCGCTGCAGAGATGGGGCTTGCGGTCGTTACACCTGACCGCTGTCGAGACCCTCAGTTCGTATCGAAGCTCAAGACTGTCGAAGCGGACGCTTTTATCGTAGCTAGCTACGGGCAAATACTGCCCAAGAAGGTGCTGGACTTGCCGCGCGCCGGGTGCTTCAACCTTCACGCGAGCCTGTTGCCGAAGTACCGCGGCGCAGCGCCGATCCAGTACGCGCTTCTGAACGGTGAAGACGTGACCGGAGTGACGCTCATGCTGATGGACGAGCGGATGGATACAGGAGGCGTGATCGCTGAAGAGGCGATTGGCATCGGACGAGAAGAGACAGCCGGCCAGCTTCACGATAGGCTCGCAGCACTGGCTGCTCAGCTGGTGAAGACTTGGATCGTCCCCCTCGCCGCCGGTGACTTCGAGGCAACGCCACAGGACGAAACCAAAGCCAGCTACGCGAAGAAACTAGAGAAGTCGGACGCCCAGCTCAACCCGGTGAACTCGGCTCAAGACGAGTTCAACCGTTACCGTGCGTGCACTCCGGCGCCCGGCGCGTTCCTCATGACGGGGTCCGGCCCGCTCAAGGTTTTGCAGGCTAGTTTGTCGCCCGACGAAGCGGGCCCGCCAGGCACGGTCGTATCGATCAAGCCGAATATGGTCGTGGCGTTCGGTAAGGGTGCGCTCGAGCTGATTCAAGTGCAGCCAAGCGGCAGAGGGCGAATGACCGGCACGGATTATGCGAATGGGGCACACTTAAAGCCAGGAGAGCGTTTACTCTAGTCACACGAGGCGAAGCCAGGTAACCGAAATGCAACAGAAAATAATGGTCCGGACGGTTCTGATCCTCTTCGCCATTGCAGTTATCTTCTTTGGCTACAACTCGCTGGCGGATTGGCTGATCGATCCGGACATCGGCAGCACCGACACCGCCGGCTGGATCGTTGCGGTCGAGCAACTTCCGGACGGCTCTCGCGCAGTCATGTTCACGGCTGACGGAGAAAAAGTGAACTCGAAGGGGTACGAACCGGGGACGTTGGACCAGGATCCCAGGTGGCGCCCCGACGGCAACCGCGTGTTCTTCGTCAGCAATCGCGACGATAACCAGTACAACATCTACCGCTGGAATCCGGACAAGAACGCTGTTGTGCAGAGGTCTACAGGGAGCCGGGCGAAGTCGACTCCGTACTATGGCCCTCCCGATTATCCAAATTTGCTGGAAAGCGGCATGATCGTCTCAGCTGGATACGTCATGGACTACAACCAGCGCGACGGGACATTGCGGCAACTTCTGCCGCCGATCGGTAGAGAAAGAACAGTTGGAGACGAGGAGGGCGGCGCCGCTGGCCAGTTTGATACCCAGTACCGGAGCATCGGTAGCAGCTTCAAGGACGCAAAGTGGGGCGCAGACAGAAGGGTCATCTACGCGGTGATGCGCAGAGACGCGCAGATGGACGAGGTTTTTGTCGTCAATTTGATGAAGCCGATTGGGCTGTCTCAGCCCGGTCCGATCCCGCTGTTCGCCGGCAAGAGAATCGAGTTCGACGTAGGACCAAACGGAACGGCCGTTGTCGCGGTCGAGGGATTCGCCCTTGCGAACCCGAACGCCGCTGACAACGAGTTCATCAAGGAAGGCCGCGTGTTGCTTCCATGGCGCAACTGCCTGTTCGCGATCACGGTCGACAAAGACGGTGCCCCGCAAAGCACTCCGATGTTCTTCGATCGGCCGGAGACCGGCGTTATGACGGCGCCGATTACCGAAGAGTTTCGGCGGCAGCACGACGTTCCGAGCGACATCCAAGGTCTCGCCGTCCAACAAGTCGCACCAGATTCGGCGGCTGACAGGATCGGCATTTCGGTCGGCGACGTGCTCATGAGAATCAACGGCCAGCCGGCGACGGACGACGAGGCTGTCTTCAATGCGCTCAGAGAGGTCTTTTGGGCTGATACGGCGGAGTTCGAGTTTTACAAATCAGCTGGGGACGATCCCGGCGTGAAAACCGTCCAGTACCGGTTCTGGGCGGAGCCTGGCGTGTTCGCGCGACAGCCAGCGATCTCGCCTGACGGCAGGCGAGTCGTCGTAGCAATCGGACGTGGGGCGGTGGAACGTGAGTTCTCGCCGGGCAGCCTCTTCGTCATGCCGATCAAGGAGGCTGGTATGTACGAAGGCCAAGCCGTCGTAAACGGCGAGGTCGCGGAGCCTCGCTGGCACCCGTCAGGGACGACAATCGTGTACTTGAAAGCTGGGCCCGCCGGTGACCGGCAGATTTACACGATCAACGTCGACGGCACAGGGGAGCAAAATGTCTCAGGCGGCACGGGCAACTATATGAGCCCGTCGTTCAGTCCACAGAAGCGCAAGGAAGACTAGCCGGAGATCGCAGCGGTAACCGCGTCGTGCACCGAGTCAACGTCGATGTGCGCGAGCCCTCTAGGATCGTACAGCGCGCGATGCCTCTGGCCGTACGGGCACGTGCGTTCTGGGCGCGTGACCGAGTACATCGAGATAGCGGGAACACCGAGCGCGGCCGCAATGTGCGAGCTGCCCGTGTCACCACCGACGTGTGCCTTCGACAGGCTGATGAGTGCGACCAGCTCTCTGACCCGGGTCTTTCCGATCAAGTCGATCGCTGCGCCGCAACCGTGCCCGCGAACCTCGTCGAAAGCCGCGCGGTCCGACTCAGCGCCGATGAACGCGACCGTCGCGCCGTCCGCTGCCAGGCGATTGGCCAACTGTGCAAACGATTTGGCCGGCCACCGCTTACTCGCCCAACCAGCTCCCGCGTTGCAGATCACGAGGCGACCGTCGCCGACCATCGCTTTCACCTTTGCAACGTCGTCCTGGTTCGGGACGAGCCCAAATACGGCTTCGTCCGCGACCCCTCCCGCAGCTCTAGCGACATCGACGTACTGGTCGACGACGTGCAGGCTGGTGCGATCCGGCTTCACGGCTTGTGTGAAGATCCACGCGAACTCCCTGCGCCAGTGATAGCCGAGCTTCCTGCCCGCGCGGACCAGGGCGACCACCGAGGCGGACTTCAACAGACCTTGAAGATCGAGCGCAACGTCGAACTCTCCTAGCTCGCTCGCGGTTTTTCGCCATGATCGCGGGCGCCTTGGCCAATCGACGATCTGATCGACGTTCGTGCACAGCTCGACGACACCGCGGAACCTTGCATCGACCGCCCACACGATTTCGGCGTCCGGAATTCCGGCCTTCAGCGCTCCGGCAGCGGGCAGAGTGCAAACGACGTCGCCGAGCGAAGATAGCCGACTAATTAGAATGCGCACGGGCCACCCCCTGCAAGCTGTTCTCTACTGCTGCCGCAACGTCGCTGGGCGGGATGCTCTTAGCCCTCTTGCCGTTGCGCAGCACTGTGTTGAGCGGCGACCACGGTGCGTATCGTGCCGGATCGGTCGGGCCGAACAGGCTGACGGTCGGCACGCCAAAAGCCGCTGCGGCGTGTCCGGTCCCCGTGTCAGCGGCGACGTGCACGGTGCTGTCGGCGACCGCCGCAAATGCCGAGCTCAGATCGCACTTTCCAACGAAGTTCTGGACGTCCGGGTGCTCTATCACCGGATCTGTCGGGCCGCCGAGCGCGATGATCGTTCGGTTCGGCTTTGCCAGCAACTCTGCTACTTCGCTCCACAGTTCGGCTGGATATATCTTCCACTTGGCGCTGGTTCCAGTCTGAATCGTGATGACCTGGCCAGATTCGGTCGCGCGTTCCAGCTCTGGCACAGCGTGCCTGAACGTCGGCAGGTACGGCTTCTCCGGTTCCGTGATTGGCAGCAAGCTGTTGACCAGACTGATGTTGCGCTCGACTTCGTGCTGAGGCAGGTTTTCGTCGTCCCTGACCGGATTCAGCATGCGCACAAACCGATCCGTGGCGGAAGACGACACTCTCTGTCTCGGATTGGCGAGCCGCAGAAGCAGCGCGGTCTTGCTGTGCCCGTGGAAGTCAAACCCGTAATCGAATTTATGTCGACGCAACAGAGTGTAGGCGACGACCTGTTCGCGCCATGTGGCTGGCGACCACCGCTGACTCTTCCACCTTTCCCGCGGCAGCTCGTGGCAGAGGTCGACCATGCGATCGGTGTCGATGACGCTGGCAAACTGCGACTGGACGGCCCACGCGATATAAGCCTTGGGGTACGCCAAGCGTATGCCGGTCACTGCCCACGCCGACATGATGCAGTCGCCGATCGCGCTGAACCGAACGATGAGCACGCGCGGCTCGCTCACAGGAGCCCCTCTAGGCGCGCGGCCCTCCAGCGGTCATGTAGCCACAGCCACTGATCGGGGGTTTCCCGGATGACGCTCTCAAGCTTATCGTTGATCGCCCGCATCATCCCCTCTCCCTTGGCGTCGTAGCCGCTGTACGGTTGGAGAGGGTCGTGAAACTCCATCCTGTATTGAGACGGACCCACATAGCGGCAGAACACCGGGATGACCACTGCCCCGGTCCGATCGCTGATAACGCCTGGTCCAAGCGTGGTGCCCGCCGGTTTTCCAAAGAACGGGAGGAAGGCTTCGTACGCGTTTTGATCTGGCGTGATCGCGACGATCCCGTTGTCGCGGAGCCTACGGACGATCTTGATCGCCGCGTCTCCACGAGCGATCAGTTCGGTGCCAAGGCCCTGCCGGAGGCCGTAAACTATGTGGTTGACCCCCTCTTCGTTGGCGTCTCTGACCACGATGCTGATCTTATATCCGTGGACGGAGAGCCAATCCGGAATGCGCTCAAAGTTGCCGAAGTGGCCGGTAATGAGAAGCACGCCTTTGCCGCCCTCCAGCGCTTTTTCGAGCTTCTCAATGCCTACGACGGTCATTGAAGACTCTAGCTCGGCACGGCTTCGCTTTGCGCCCATCAGAAAGTCTGTTCCCGCCCGGCCGAAATGCTCGAACACCTTTTTGGCTAACACGGCCGCCTCATCGGCAGGCATGTCTGGAAAGGCCAGCCGGAGGTTGTTCTGACACGTGAGGCGCCTACGCCTGTCCAGACGCCAGTACAACCTGCCGAATCGAGTGCCAAACCTCTCGACCTGCGCAGGGTTCTTCCGCGTGAGATATCGCTGGATCATCCTCATGGTCGGTGCGGCGACCCAGGCGATCAACCGTTTAGTCAGTCGCTTCATTCAATCTCTTCTTCAACCAGTCGCGAAACTCTTCGGCAGGCTCGATCTGGACTTCATAGCTGGCAATGACAATGCGCCACGGCTCACCGATTTTTCTCGATTTCAACTTGACCCAGTCCTTTTCGGTCACGACGACTGGCAGCATCGGGTTCAAGTCCTGGAGCAGCTTGCGCGATTTGAGTCGATCGTGATCGGGGAAGAACTTGTACTCCTCGACGGTGTTGCCATGATGCTCTAGAGTATCGACGAATCGGGAAGGCCGGGCAAGAGCGCACAGCGCGTTGATCGGACCGAAGATTTCGGCCGGCGACCCGTCCGACTCGTAAAACGTCAGAGACTCCATTCCAATCGTGAATTTTCCTGGAATCGTAAGGTCCGCCCGCATCAGACCAGTCGCCCGCGGCTCGCGATACGGCCCCGAAGGCAGGCAGAAGCGGTTATGGTATTCGGGCACGTCCAACACGATGGTGACGTCTTTGGCCAACGGCAGGTGCTGAAACCCGTCATCGAGCAGCAGAGTCGCGTCGGGGTACAGGTCGCGACAGATTTGCGCTGCGCGAACGCGGTCCTGGCCGACGATGAGCGGCACGTCAGGGAGCTTGTTGCGGATCATCGCCGCTTCGTCGCCCCATTCGGACGGCTCGAGTTCGCCAGTCGGCGCCGACGTCGCGCCAGCCGATCTTGGAGAGCCGTACCCGTTCACGCTCATGACGACATCACGGCCCAACTTGCGGATCACTCCGGCAACGTGGATCGCCAGCGGAGTCTTGCCCGACCCGCCGACGATGAGGTTTCCGATACAGACGACTGGGGCGTGAGGCCGAACCGGCTTCTTGATCCCGAACTTGTACACCGCCTCGTATATCAGCCATCCACAGGCGTACACGAGCGCTAGCGGCAACAGGAGCCACGCCTCTGTGCCACGATCGTCCCAGATTTTCTGCCAGTTGATTCCCATCGCTCAGCCTGATTTTGACAGGTTCGGACTTCGCAGCCCAGGGACGGCGTACAATACGAGCCGTGCCGACGGCGGCGTTCACCACCCTGGGTTGCAAGGTCAACCAGTACGAGACGCAGAAGATCCTGGAGTCCTTCGAGGCGGCCGGGTTCGCCGTCGTGCCGTTCAACCAGCCCGCCGACGTCTACGTAATCAACACTTGCAGCGTGACCTCGGTCGCGGAGTCCAAGAGCCGCTATACAGTGCGGCGCGCGACCAGGACCAACCCCTCGGCCAAGGTGATCGTCACTGGCTGCGCCGTCCAGATGGGGATCAACAAGGGCGTCGAGATGGAGGGCGCGCACGTCGTCGTCCCGAACCCGTCGAAGCTCGAGACGATAGATTTCTTCTTCCGCCAGTACCCCTCGTATGAGAAGTGGGCAAAGGAAGAGCCGTCGCGGACGACCGTCAAGCCTTTCCAGGGCCGCACCCGCGCAACGCTGAAGATCCAGGACGGCTGCGACGTGATGTGCTCTTACTGCTCGATCCCCTTCACCCGCCCGGGCATGCGATCCCGCCCGTGGCACGAGGTGTTGAGTGAGGCGCAGAAGCTCACCGAGCAGGGTTACAAGGAGGCGATACTGACCGGCGTCCTGATCGGTGCGTACGGCCCCTCGACCGGCAGCGAGGGGCTGTCGTTCGAGGAGCTGGTGACGAAGCTTTCTGCTGAATCCGGCCTTGAGCGTATCCGCATCTCGTCTATCGAGATGCACCAGGTCACAGAGCCGATCCTCGCGCTGGTCGAAGACGGCCACGTCGTGCCGCACTTCCACATCCCGCTGCAAAGCGGCGATACGCAGGTGCTGAAGGACATGAACCGTCGGTACGGCCAGGCCGAGTACCTCGCGCTTTGCGACCGCCTCTACGCGCGCTTCCCGCAGCTGTCGATCACGACCGACGTGCTGGTCGGCTTTCCGACCGAGACCGAGGAGCGGTTCCAGTCGTCGATCTTCGTTTTCGAGCATGTCAAGTACCTCAAGGCGCACGTCTTCCGCTTCTCCCCGCGCTTCGGCACTCCCGCCGACGAGTGGGGCGACCCGGTCGATGTAGATACCAAGAAGGAGCGCTCTAGGCGGTTGATCGAGATATCGACCCGAACCGGACGCGAGCACGTCCGCAAGTTCCTCGGCCGCACGATGCGCGTGCTGGTCGAAGGCAAGACCAAGAGGGAGGAACTGCTCGAAGGCACCACCGACAACTGGATCACGGTGCGCATGGCTGGCTCCCCGTCCCTCGCCCGCACCATGCAGTGGGTCCGATTGGAAGAAGAGCGCGACGGCGTCGCGTACGGCGAGATCGTCGCGGAACCGGTCGCTAACGAGATCCGCGTGATGTAGCCGCATCCTTTAGGCCGCGTCCGGACGTATTGGGCCGTGCTTTCAAATGGAAGTCTGCGGCAGACACCGCAAGCTGAAGCATGGGGCTACATTTCGAAACAGCGGCAAATCGCGCAAGCTGAAGCGTACGGCTACATTGCTTGTCGATATAATCAACGTATGCCGACGCTGTTCACGAAGATCATCGAGGGCGAGATACCGGGCGATATCGTCTACCAGGACGAGCACATCGTCGCCTTCCGCGACATCGCCCCGAAAGCGCCGGTGCACATCCTCATCGTGACCCGAGCGGAGATTCCCGGCCTTGCCGACGTCCCCGAGACCGGCGACCACACCCACATCCTCAACGCCGCAAGAAGGATCGCCGAGCAGGAGGGGTTCGCTGAAGACGGCTACCGCCTCGTGATCAACCAGGGTCAACACGGCGGACAGGAAGTCCCCCACCTCCACGCGCACCTGCTGGCCGGACGGCAGATGGGCCCCGATTTCGGCTAGCTTCGGGTGCCACGGTCTGTCCCGAAGGGTAGGCCCTGCTGACAGGATTTTCGTCCGTGGACTAAGAGTCCGCGGGCCTGGATGCGGACTGAGAGTCCGCGCTCCGGGAGGGCGAGCGTCCTCGCGAGCCGCGCCAGCAACAAGATTCGCGGGCTATCGCGCCGTTCGATCAACCCCCTTTCCCTAGCCTTTGCGCGGGTCGACGATTCCTCAGGAATCGTCGACCCGGCAAATCCCAAGGGGGAGGGGACTGTTGCACCGATCTCGGTCACGACTTCGGAAACCACGCCTGAGATATCGCGAACCTTGAAGATTGGAAACACGCTGTTGACCAGCGGCTTTTGCGAAAGCACCTCCCACGCAACGACGCCGTCGAGGCTTTCGGGCTCGAGCAGATAGAAGATGAGCATTCCGAGAGGCTGGCCGGTCCGAACCATGTAATGCCCGCTGGGGAATTCAAATTCGGCGATCTGGAACTCGCCCTCCAGCCGGATCATCCTGTGGCCCTGAAATGCGCGCTCTGCTTGGTCGACTTCGGTAATGATGAAGCCCGCTGCGTCGCCGGTCCAATCCTCGCTCAAGCGCTCGACGACTGCACCTTGCAACAGCAGCAGTTCCAGCACAGCTTTCTCGCTCGGCGGGATGATGTACGCAGCGGGCATCGGGGCTGTGCGCGTCGCCTTGAACCGGTCGAAAATCTGCATCTTCGCGGTCTCAGTCTCGGTGATCTTTCCGGTTCTGCGATCTTCGCCCTCGGTCGGCGCCTTCTCCAGCAGCACGTCCTCCTCGCCCCGCGAAGCGAACTCGAACCGGACGCCGAACGAGCGGTTCTGCTTCGACCACGTCGCCATGTCCGCGTCCGCTTGTCTCGATTGAGCAACCACGCGGTCAGCGTCTGCGGCGATCTCTTCCAGGCACGCCATCACGAACTTGTAGGTCGATTCGACCCGCTCCTCGAACGGCGCATAGCTCATCGCCTCGCTCAGGATCGCGATTCGGTTGCGCAGGCCGCCGTAGTTGGTCACGTAGCGGCCCTCGTGGCTGAAAGTCGACCACGCCGTCACCCCGTCGCGCGGGCCGGTATTGCCGTAGGGGAATATCTTCACGTCGTCGCCGAGCCTCGCTCGAACGCGCGGCATCAGCTCGTCTTGCGTGTACCCGCGCACCAGAGGGTGCGTGTTCGGGTGTAGAGGCGGTGAGAACGTCAGATCGTAACCGTGCCGCGTGCCGTTGGTCGTGTGCAGGTCGAACACCACGTCCGGGTCCCACGCGTTGTAGACGTACTTCAGCACGGTCTGCATCTCGGGCGACTCGGCCTTCATGCAGTCGCGGTTGAGGTCGAGCCCCGCGTCGTTGGTGCGATCGCCGACGACATCCGGCCCGGTTTGGCTGCGGCGTTTCACCTTCCCGTCGCCCCATTTTTCGTTGCCGTCGATGTTGTAGATCGGCACGACGACGAAGATCAGCTGTTCCAGCAACGGGCTGTCGGTGCGGTAGAGGTCGCGCAGGATCATCTGAGCCGCCTCCTTGCCTTCGACCTCGCCGCCGTGGATGTTCGCTTGGATGTAGACAACCGGCTTGCCCGATTGCTTGGCTTCGAGTGGAGTCGAGACCGGCGGTTTCGCGGCGATCACGAGCGGAATCTTGCGTCCGCCCTCGGTCGAACCGACGTAGCTGACTTGCGCGGTCGTTACTTTCGCCAGCGCGTCCAGGAACTCCACGACGTGCTCGTAGTGCGAAGTCTCTTCGAAGTTGGTCGCCTCGGCGTGTGTGACGGGCCACGGGTCTTGTTTGGCGGCGGCGATGGTAAGTACGGCGGCGAGCATCGTGTCGCTAGTTTAGCTCTAGTGCTGAATGCAGAATGCAGAGCGCTGATTGGGAGGGCGAGCGTCCCCGCGAGCCGCGCCAGCGTGAGGCTTGGCGAACAGGGGATTTGTTCGGGTTGGTTCGGATTTGTTCGGGTTTGTTCGGAGTAGTTCAGGCGCAGCTCGAACCTAAACCCTCGGCTCGCTATCGGCCGCACCGCGCTGGCGACCGGGGCAAGCCCCTGCCAGAAGAGCGGCGGCAAGCCACCGCATACCGGACGCGGGCGGTATATTTCGCGCGTATGGCGAAGTTCGGGCTGGACCGGGTGATCGAAGGTGGATTCGAGCAGTTCAAAGGCCAGTCGATAGCGCTCGTCTGCAACCAGGCGTCGATCGCGAGCGACTACGGACACGTCCTCGACCACTTTCTGAAGCCGCACAAGAATGGCAAGCTGAGAATCCAGTGCGTCTTCGGCCCGCAGCACGGGATCTGGGGCCACACGCAGGACAACATGATCGAGTGGGAGGGCTACAAGGATCCGCGCACGGGGATCCCGTTCCATTCGCTTTATGGCGAGAACAGAGAGCCCACAGATCAGATGCTCGAAGGCGTCGAGCGGATCGTGTTCGACGTGCCCGACGTCGGCTCGCGGTATTACACGTTCATCTGGACCCTCGCGCTGTGCATGAAGGCGTGCGAGCCGAAAGGCATCCCGATCACCGTGCTCGACCGACCCAACCCGATCAACGGCGTCACGGTAGAAGGCGCGTTTCTCGACCCTGAGTTCTCGAGCTTCGTAGGCCTCTACCCGCTCCCGATGCGCCATGGGATGACGGTCGCAGAGGTCGCCATGTACCTCAAACAGACCCAGTTCCCAGACTGCCAGCTTGAGGTCGTGAAGATGGAGGGCTGGGACCGCACCAAGTACCAGGACGAGATCGACATGCCTTGGGCGATGCCAAGCCCGAACATGCCGACGGTCGACACCGCCGTCGTCTACCCTGGGATGTGCCTGATCGAAGGCACCCAGCTTAGCGAGGGAAGGGGCACGACGAGACCGTTCGAGATAGTCGGCGCGCCGTACGTCGACGCCTGGGAGCTGACCGATAGGTTGAACGATCTCGGTCTTTCCGGCGTCAGGTTCCGCGCGTACCAGTTCGAGCCGACGTTCAACAAGTTCCAAGGGCAAGTCTGCCTTGGCACGTTCGTCCACGTCACCGACCGCGCCGAGTTCAAGCCTGTTATCACGGCTGTTGCGCTGCTCCAAGAGGTCTGGCGGCTCTACGCCACGGAGTTCAAGTGGCTCGAACCGCCCTACGAGTACGAGTACGAAAAGAACCCGTTCGACATCCTTGCTGGAAACGACTGGCTCCGTCCAGCGATCGAAGACCTCTGTCCGCTTGCCCAGATCGAGTCGCGGTTCGCCGACGAATGTGCGCCGTTCCTGGCCGAATGGCAGGCAATTTTGCTGTATTAGAGCGACTCTTCACCCAATCTCAGATATCTTTTTGACGTTTCCCACACCGAGCTATCCTAATGTAGTTAGGCGACAGCACGAGTTGTCAAAATATTGTTAGTAAGACTGCCCCAATCACCAACGTGCGGCATCAGTTATTCAGACCTACCGACTGACCTAGACTCAGTACCCAGTAGAATTCGCAGTTATAATGAAGGTTGGGAGTGGTCAGCGTGCATCCGGTGATCCGTAACCCGCACGCCTATGGGCGTCTCGGAGGAATTATCAGTGATTAGAAGAAAAGCGTTTACGCTTATAGAATTACTTGTCGTTATTGCAATCATCGCGATTCTTGCGGCGATTCTGTTCCCTGTATTTGCACAGGCGAAGGTCGCTGCAAAAAAGACTGCGGCGATTTCCAACCAGGCGCAGATCGGCAAGTCGATCTTGCTGTACATGATCGATTACGACGACATCTACCCGCGCAACGACGAATGCGTTGCTGGCTCGTCTTTGAACAAGGCCCTGAACGGTTTTGCGTTCAATCCAGCCGGAGAAGGATGCAATTGGCCGAGGTTCTACTACCGCGTCAACCACTACTCTTGGCAGAAGTGGGTTTTCCCATATATGGGGAACGTCGATATCTTCACCCATCCTGGTCGTGCGAAACTCACCGAACCGTGGGATTTGCACGGTGAGATCATGGGTGGGTTTGCGCTCAACTTGTCGCTGACCGGCGCGCTGAACACGTGGCAAAGCGGGAGCGATGCTTGTCTCCTGCCAAACGCACCTCGCGGGTGCTTCCGCAACAGCTTCGTCGGCGGAAGGCAGGCTAGGATTCGAGATGTTGCAAAGGCGATGCTGTTGTTCGACTTTGGTAACCCGGGTATCAACTTCGCCCCGGTGATCGCCGACAACGCGGCGAGCGAAGATACTTCGTACACAGTGTATCCGCCAGCGGTTCGCGAATGGTGGGCTCGCAACCTGATGATTTGGTCCGACTGCACAGGTTGGAATATGAATGAGATCAGCGACAGGCCTGATCCGCGAGCTACGATCGGCGGTGGCATCGTTCTCGGATTTGCCGACTCGCACTCAAGGTTCTACCCGGCGCAGAAGTTCCTTGGGGAGACGCCGCTCATGAACGAGTACATCGTCGGTGGTTCGCTGCCAGGCGGGCACACTTGCGGCCTGTCTGGAGGTGTGTTCGCGTGGGACGCCGACGTTGACCTTACAGTGGACTACCCGCTGTGGGCGCTTGGCGGTTTCTAGACATGAGGCGACTCTTAACTGCGATTGTGCTTGCGGCGCTTGCGATCGGCGGCATCGGCTGTGGGTCGGCTAATTCGGGCGTGTCGGAGGATGACGTCGACTCGAAACAAAAGCAGATGGAGACGGCGACGGAGAATCTGACTGGCAAGTCAGCCTCTGAACGCGAGACGCGAAACTGATCCCTCCTGAGAGGGCGTGACGAGCGGGCGGCGCAGCGATGAGCTGCGCCGCCCGCACTATTTTTTATCCGGATCGGGCGAATCCAGCATATAATTAACCCACATGAAGCTGGCGGTGTGCATCGTACACAACCGGGACCGTAACCGTCTCACTGACGAGCTGGTCGCTGGCGGCTTCAAGTTCACGGTGATTGGGTCTACTGGAGGGTTCCTCCGCGAGGGCAACTCGACGCTTCTGATCGGCGTCGAGGAGGGGGAGGTCGAGGCTCTCAAGGAGGTCATCAAAAAAAACTGCGAGGCCAGAGAGCAGCTAGTGAACGTCATGCCGTTCGAGGCCGCGCCCCCGGGAGCGTTTGTTCCGAGCCCGGTCAAGGTGCCTGTTGGCGGCGCAACGGTGTTCCTGATCAATGTCGATGAGTTCATCCGTTTCTGAGCCCCCCATGCTCGGCGATCTGAGCCGCGCCAAGGGCACACTGTCCACGGTCGCTCGAAAGGGCGCTGCCGTACACGCGGTGTTGCTCTATGGACCGGAGGGCGTGGGGAAGGGCGTACTGGCGCGTGAGCTGGCTCAGGCGTGGATGTGCCCCGAATCCGGCGAAGACGGGGTCGCCTGCGGCGAATGCCGGATTTGCAAGGCCGTCGAGGCTGACAAAGCCGTTGATCTGCAGTCCGTGACGCCTTGGGGCCCGAGCTGGATCATCAAGCTTGGTGCGCTGCGCGAGCAGCCGGATGACAACGACCCGCCGCCAAACATCCCGCTCTTGGAGTTCTTCAGAACTGGGCCGATGATGGCGAAGCGGAAGGTAGCGGTGCTTCACGAGGTGCACAGGATGAACCCTTCGACTTCAAACGCGTTCCTCAAGGCCCTGGAAGAGCCTGCGCCGTACGTGCGGATCGTGATGACGACGAGCGCGTTCAGCCAGGTCTTGCCGACGATTCGCTCGCGCTGCATGTGTGTGGCATGCGATTTGCCGGATGAGAAGAGCATCGCGCTTGCCTTGGGCGGGCTGTCGTCGATTGAATCGGTTTTCGGCGACTCGCCCGGCAGCGTGATGCATATCCGCGAGCACTCCGTTCATTTTGAAGAGCTGCTCGCTCTGCTCGACGGGTGCCGGAGCGCGCCGTTCGGCAAAGCACTGCTGCTGGCCGAAGGTTGCCGAGCCATCGCCGAGAGATACGCTGCCGACGCAGGCCTATCGAACCGCAACGCCAACGCTGAGATCGTGCAGGCGGTAGGACGCTGGGCCGTCAACCGGATCCCGGAGCACCACCGATTCTTGGGCGCAGTAGCTGAGTCCCACAGGTTGATTCGCGGCAACGCCCTAGCTGCGCTCGTGTACGAGACCCTGTTCCTGAGGTTGATGAACGAAATTGCGGAACTATAAGCCGAAGGACGAACGTAGGGACAAGTCGAGGAATGGGAACGTGATTGCGTCTTGGGTCAAGTCCTCTGCGGAGCCGAATGCAGACTGTGGGCCGTTGTTCGAGCGGCTGATGGGCAAGTCGTATCGACAGGCGTACAACATGGCGATGCGACTGGCGTCGAACCAAGCCGAGGCGGAGGATTTGGTGCAGGAGACCTATATGCGGGCTTTCCGGTTCTTCCACCGATACGATCAGGCTCTCCCGTTTACGAGCTGGCTGTATCGGATCATGACCAATCTGCACATCGACGCGGTCAGAAGGAAATCGCGATTGCGGACTGTCAGCATCGAGCAAGGCGGCAGCGAAGGGAACCAGACATGGGACTTCCGTGACGACGCGCAGCCCGCCGATCGCCTGCTCATGGAGTCGACGCTGGAAGAGCCGCTTCAATTAGGGCTGCAAGCCATGACTTTGCAGTTCCGCACGGCCGTCGTCCTCGCCGATATCGAAGGTCTGTCGTACGAGGAGATCGCCGACGTGATGAAAACCTCGGTCGGTACGGTCCGATCCAGGATTCATCGTGGCAGGAAGCAGCTTCGCGAATACCTCGTGAACGTACATCCGGATCGATACGAGGTGTCCCTAAAGTGAACTGCAGCAACGTTCAGAACGCGATTTCGGCGTACATCGACCGGGAATTGACCGGCGAGCAGATGCTGAGCATCCGCGGCCACCTCAACTGCTGTCCGCGCTGCGCTCAGGAGCACCAGGCGCTGTCGGTATTGAAGGCCGAATTGGTGCAGCTTCCTTCGTTTGAGCCGAGTGCGCAGCTTGAGCGCGAGATTCTACAAGCGATCAATCGCGAAGATTCCGAAGCTCGGCCGGTAAGGCTTTCGTTCCGATCATGGGGGGCGCTCGTCGCGACCTCGGCCGCTGCCGCAGCGCTTGCCCTGCTCACCTACAACGTTTTCTTTGGCGCTTCTCGGGCCGAGCAGCTTGCAGAGGACGCTCCGTTCGACGCCGTAGCAGACCATGAGATCGGGGGCAGCGATCCGCTTTCCGGATCGGCCCCGCTCGTGCCTGCGGGAATGAGGCCCTCTGATTGAGGCGGGGCCGTGAGAACCGTCCTTGCCGCGCTGATCTTCTTGATCGCCACCGCGCCTATCTCGACGGCAGCACAAACACCTGACGACGCCACTGCGGTGCTACTCCGCGCGCTCAAGAGCAAAAGGAGCGTCCACAGCACGATGCTGCAGCGGCGGACGATGGGTGAGTACACGATCCTAGTCAAAGTCCAAGTCGTGCCGAACGTCGGTATCAGGTCGCGGGTGCTATCGCCGATGTCCATGAACTCCATCTTGTCGTTCGACGATGGCAAGGAGTGGAGGACTTACAACTCCGATGACAACAGCTTGAGGATCGAACGGTCCCCAGCGCTGCATGCGGTACCGCACCGCGAGCTTGCGGCACTGTTGGAGCGTAACTACCGGGTCTCTTTCCTCGATTCGGCATGGGTCGCAAGCAGGCGCACGTTCGTGGTTCGACTGTCTCCGCTTGCTGAGGAGCTGCCTTCGCGCACGCTGTTCATCGACAAGGAGAAGCACGCCATTCTTCGCTACAAGCTCGATACGGCCGAGGGCAGCCGGACCGTGATCGACACACAGTGGGTGAGCTTCGATCCGGGATTCAGCGCCGCCGATCTGGATTTGGCCGTCCCTCCGAACGTCCGGGTCAAGCGCGCATGGGGGCCGAAAGAAGTCCGGAACCTCCGCGAGGCAGAGGAGCTGGCCGGGTTCAGGCCGACGTCGCCAAAGAGCCTTCCATTCGGTTTTGCAACGGGCAAAGTGCATCTTGTCGGCCGACGGGAGCAGCCTTTCGTCGCGGTTAGAATCAGCGACGGGATCGCTCACGTCACCGTCTACCAGTGGTCAGCTGGGGCGAGCGGCTTCAATCCGTTCCCAAACAGAAAGCCGTTGGTCAACCTCTCTCAGATACATATACTGGCGGTCGGCGACGTCGGCTCTAAGGTGCTAGAATTGATAGAGAAGGCGTTTGCCGAATCCAGCGATAGGGAACCTGGCGCACCCAGGAACTTCTGGATGGTGGCTGGGCGTTCTATGTAGGGCAAGCTAGCACATACGGCCCAAGATGTGCCTTGCATGGTGAATAAGCGATGAAGAGTACGACGATTGGAATG
The DNA here is from genome assembly GCA_022563855.1 of Armatimonadota bacterium. Taxonomy (NCBI): domain Bacteria; kingdom Bacillati; phylum Armatimonadota; species Armatimonadota bacterium. Next base: position 128,770 of record JADFMN010000007.1, on the reverse strand, counting down.
ATCCGCCCTTACGTGATTCTCGTAATTGGAGCAGTGATCGGCGCTGGCATCATCACTGCGGTGAAGCTGATGGCTGACGCCGGTGACAAGCCGATGCAGTATCAGCAGACGCAGTACCGCCCCGCATCTCTTTTTGAGTCTAGCGTCGGCGACGTCGACATTCAATCGATAGACAGCCTGTTCACCGAGCTTTCGATGTTTATATCCGATGCCGTCGTGCACATCAGCGTGCAAACTGGCGTGCGGCAGAATCCTGACACGGGCGAATTCCTGAGGCCTCGATCTGGCGACGGGTCGGGCTTCGTCTATACCAGCGACGGGTGGATCGTGACCAACGACCATGTCGTCGAGGGGGCTGATACCGTGCAAGTCGTGTTGGCGAACGGTCGCGTGGTCGAGGGGGTGGTGTACCGCGCAAACGATCCGCAGCTCGATATCGCGCTGGTCAAAGTAAACGTTGAGGGGCTTCCTACACTTGAGCTGGCAGACAGCAACGGTGTCCGTCCCGGCCAGTTCGCGATCGCAGTAGGCGTTCCGTTCGGCTTGGAGAACTCAGTGACGATCGGCCACGTCAGCGCAATCGGCCGGAGCGGAGAGGCTAGCGACGGGAGAGGCCCGCCGCGTCCTTACTCCGGCATGATCCAGACGGATGCGTCGATCAATCCCGGCAACTCTGGCGGCCCGCTTGTCGACATCAACGGTCGAGTTATCGGGATCAATACGTCCATTTTCAGCACGTCCGGGGTCAGCTCAGGCATCGGGTTTGCGATTCCGAGCAACATCATTCGCGCTGTCGTCGATGAAATGATCGAGACGGGCAAGTTCGATCGCGGGCTGATGGGAATCGTGCCTGAGGACATGAAGCCGTTCGAGCAAGCCGAGTTTAAGGTGGCAGCAGGAGCGGTCATCCGCATCGTGGAGCCGAACGATCCAGCGGACAACGCTGGTCTTCGGGTTAACGACGTCATCATTTTAATCGACTCCGTCAAGATCACGAACGAGCTGGATCTGAGGGTCGCCCTTTATGCGAAGTCGCCAGATGACAAGATCAACGTAACTTATGTACGCAAGGGCAAGGAGAGGACGACCGACCTTCAACTGACGTCACCGAGGATCGTCGTCGCGCAGCAGCGAGAGTCCGACTTTTCGTATCCGTTCGGCAATAGGCAGCCAAACACGCGGCCCGACCGTGACCGGGGCCAGATGGCCAGGCCGACCCTAGGCGTGTCGCTGTACCCCGTCGACGACGCTACTCGCGCTCAGTACGATCTTCCAAACACCGTTAGAGGCGTGGTGGTCGTGTCGGTTACTCCTGGTTCGACGGCAGATAACGCCGGTTTGAGAGAAGGCGATGTAATCTTTTCTATAGACGGTAAACCTGTACGCGACACCGAAGACGTCGTCGAAGCGATGTCCTCGGCGGACTGGGGCGATCGAATGGAGATCGGGTACGAACGGGTTGAGGACGGCGAAGTCGAGCGTGACACAGTCAGAGTTCGCTTCCGTCGCTAAGGTGCGCTCTCAGCACTGGAAACGAGTGCGGGTTGATGGCTTTGAGAACCTTATTTCGGTGTATCTGGTCGTCGTTTTCGCCCATCTTCGAGCCGACCAGGCATAGGTTCATTTTAACTTAGGTGGAGAAAATGCGCCGTTAGGCTTGACCTAGACGGAATTAGCTGGCAAACTTCCTAGTACGTTCCCGGTAGGAATCGAAGCGGCTAGTGCGTTCGGCACGGGAGCAGTAATGACCGGAATTGGTAATTATTTGTACAGGAGGATCATGCAGTTCTACAATCTCAAAACTCGATCGCACGTGGACGTTCCGGATACCGAGGTCAAAAAGGTTCGAATGACCCGCAAGACGAAGAACGGTGAGCAAGTGCGCTATGCGCTGACAGCGACATTCGAAGGGAGCAAGCTTTTTAAGTTCGTCAACGAGGCGACTTATAACGCAATGAACGTCCCCGACGCGTAACGAACGGTACTTACCGGGTTTAATTGGGCTTGAAGCGTACTGCTTCAGGCCCGAAGCTCTTTTGGGAGGCCGAAGCGAACGGAGGGGCGCTATTTGCGTCAGACATGATATGCCGCTGCAGTCGGAACGGGAACGAGTAGCACACCTCTTGCGGCGATTTGGACTTGGCGCAAGCGAAGCCGAAGTCGACTTTTACGGTGCGGACGGTGTGTCGGGGGCCATCGATCGGCTCTTGGACTACGAGGATGCCGACGAGGGCTTTCCGGTTGAGCTCTCCGTCTTTGCGAATCCGAACAACGGAGTCGTGCCGATTTTCGGCGTTCAGTCCTGGTGGTACTTGCGACTGATGGCGACTCGCCATCCGCTTGAACAGAAACTGACCCTATTCTGGCACGACCATTTTGCGACTAGCGCTGCTAAGGTCACTCAGCCTAACGCCATGTACCGGCACATCGAGACGCTGCGGGAAAACGCGACCGGCAGGTTTCTCACTCTGCTGACCGAGGTGTCGAAGGATCCAGCGATGCTTTATTGGTTGGACAACAACCAAAACGTCAAGGGCACGCCGAACGAGAACTTCGCGCGGGAGGTCATGGAGCTGTTCACGCTCGGAGTCGACAACCTGTACACGGAGCACGACGTCCTGGAATCCGCGCGCGCCTTTACGGGCTGGACTTTTGGCGTTCGCAGGGGGGCTCGCGTCATTCCCACCAATTTGCCCGTTCGGAATTCGCGGTTTGTGAACATCGCCGACCGGCACGACGGCGGCATGAAGTCGGTGTTTGGCGAGACTGGCGCTTGGACAGGCGATGACGTACTCGAGATCCTGTGCGATCTAGACGAGACCGCCGAGTACATCACGCTAAAGATGTGGGAGTGGTTCGCCTACGCCGGTCCTGACGAAGCATTGATCAAGCGGCTCGCGAAAAGCTGGCAGCGCAGCGGACTGGACGTCCGCGAGCTGGTGCGCTCGATTGTGAAATCGGAGGAGTTCTATTCGGATCAGGCAGTTAGATCTCACATCAAGAACCCAGTCGAGTTTTGCATCTCTACGGTGAGGGCGCTTGGCCTCGGTCGCGTCGTGGTCGATCGAATGATGCAGGTAGAGGCAGTCCAAGCGCGACGCGTGGCTGGCATATCCAGGCTGATTTCACTGAGGACGAAGTCGATGGGTATGGAACTCCTGTTCCCGCCAGACGTTGACGGGTGGGTCAGCGGAACGGAGTGGATCACGACCGGCTCCATGATCGAGCGGATCAAGTTCGCAGACGTGCTGTTCGGCAGGCAGGCTCGCGCGACGATGGCATTGATGGGAGACCGCATCCCTGCCGAAGGGGCGTCCCCCACCGCGGCTGTGGACCGACTGTTGTCCGTGTTCGATGTGGGTCTTGGCGAAAGCAAGGTCCAGCGCCTTTACGACGCGGCTGTACAGTTCTCCGGCGGCACGATCACCGCGCGGAACCTGCAGCCCACGTTGAACAGCATCACGCGTTTAATCTTCAGTACGCCCGAGTTCCAGTTCTCTTAAGTCAGCGGCGGTAGAATCTCCCGCGAATGACCATCGAAGAGCAGCTTGTGGTACTCCGTCGTGGCACGACCGAGATCATCAGCGAGGAAGACCTCGCTGAGAAGCTCAAGCTCGGCAGGCCCCTTCGCATCAAGCTTGGTGTCGATCCCACTGCGCGCGACGTGACGCTCGGATGGGCGGTCGTGCTGCGCAAGCTCCGCGACTTCCAGCGGCTCGGGCACACGGCGTGCCTCATCATCGGCGACTTCACCGCGATGATCGGCGACCCGAGCGGCAAGACCAAGGTGCGAAGGGGACTCGAACGCGAAGCGATCGAGGCCAACGTCGAAGCGATCAAGACGCAGCTGTTCAAAATCCTCGACCCCGACAAGACGGAGATCCTCTACAACCGCGACTGGCTGGGAAAGATGGACTTCGAAGCGGTGATCAAGCTGTGCTCGCGCTACACGGTCGCCCGGATCCTCGAGCGCGACGACTTCACCAACCGGCTCAAAGAGCAGAAGCCGATTTCCATGCACGAAATCCTCTACCCGCTCTGTCAAGGACTCGACTCGGTCGAGATCGAGGCGGACGTCGAGCTGGGCGGCACCGACCAGAAGTTCAACAACCTCGTTGGTCGCGACTTGCAAGGTCAGTACGACCAACAGCCGCAGGTCGTCGTGCTCTGCCCGCTGCTCATCGGCACCGACGGCAAGGACAAGATGTCGCAGTCGCTGACGAACTACGTTTCGATCATGGCCCCTCCGAACGAGATGTTCGGCAAGACCATGTCGATCCCCGACGACCTGATCGAGAGCTGGTTCGAGCTATGCACAGACGTGCCCATGGACGAAGTGCGCGGTCTTCTAGGCGAGGGGAAGAACCCGCGCGACGCGAAGATGCGCCTAGCGAAGGAGATCGTCGCGCTCTACCACGACGTGAAAGCGGCGGATGAGGCGGAAAAGTACTTCGTAGAGACGTTCAGCAAGCGCAAACAGCCGGTCGAAGCCGAAGAGGCTGCGATCCCCCCGCAAGCGATCAACGACGATGGCCAGGTCGGTCTCGCCGCGATGATCGCCAGGCTCGGAATGGCGAAGAGCAACGGCGAAGCGCGGCGGCTGATGAAGGCTGGCGCGGTCTCTATCGAGGGAGAGAAAGTCACCGACGGCTTCGCCTCCTTTCCCCCGGACGACTTAAAAGGGAAAGTCCTCAAAGTCGGCAAGCACCAGTTCAGAAAGATCGTTTAGGTCGAAGAAGTCCTATACGACCTATACGATCAGTCGAACAGCTGCTCGACGGAAGCCGCCGAATGTAGCCGCATCCTTCAGGTTGCGTCCGGACGAGTCCCCTCCCCCTTGGGATTTGCCGTCAAGGGTCTCCGGTGGAGAGCCATGACGTGCAAAGGTTAGGGAGGGGGTATGAATCAGACGAACAACTGCTCGGCGAAAGCCGCCGAGTCGAAGTCCCGCAGATCCTCTACTTTCTCGCCGTCTCCAATCAGTTTGATCGGTACGTGGAACCGGTCCCAAACGCCGATGAGCGCGCCGCCGCGCGACGTGCCGTCGAGCTTTGTCAGGATCAGTCCGGTGACGCCTGCGGATTTGATGAACTCCTCCGCCTGCCTGATCGCGTTCTGGCCGGTGTTCGCATCTAGCACGAGCAGAACCTCGTCTGGCTTGCGGCCGAGCGCTCGCTCTGTGATCGTAACGACCTTCTTCAGCTGCGCCATCAACGTTCCCTTCGTGTGCTGCCGGCCTGCAGTGTCGGCCAGAACGTAATCGATTTTGCGCGCTTTCGCGGCTGCAACCGCGTCGAACACGACCGACGCAGGATCGGCCCCTGCCTGTGCGCTAACGACCTCGGAACCGGAACGGTCCGCCCACACCTGCAGCTGCTCTATCGCCGCTGCCCTGAACGTATCGCCAGACGCCAGAAGCACGCTGCGGCCCGCACGAGTCAGGCGGTGAGCGAGCTTGCCGATCGTCGTCGTTTTTCCGACACCGTTTACGCCTACGAAAAGGTAAACAGTCGGAGACGAAGCGCCGACGGCAAGGGACGAATCGCTTTGTGAAAAGCGACCAGCGATCGACTCCTGCAAAGCTAATTTGATCCCTTTCGCGTCGCGGATTTTGTTCGACCGCACGTCCTTGCGAAGATCGTCGAGGATGTCTTGCACGGTGTTGACGTTGGTGTCGGCCTGCAGCAGCGCTTCCTCGAGCTCTTCATAGAGCGCATCGTCGATGACCCCACGCCGCAGCATGCGGTCCACGCTGTGCATCAGCCGCTTGAACACTGCCAGAGAGTATGGCAGGGCACGCGGTGATACACTGGGGTCGTGAGAAGGGCTCGCATGTTATGGGCCGTTGCCGCGATCTGTCTGCTGCTGGGTAGTTGCAGCAAGATATCAAGGCTTTACGTGTTCAACGACACGAATAGCACGATGACGTTGATCGTGTCGTGCGACGGAGAGAAGGCAGAGGAGTTCGAAGTACCTCCTGGGGAGTGGACCGACGAGTACGGGTGCTACCAGCCGGAGAATTTCAGCATCGGCGTCAAAGGACAGACCGGCAGTGCGTATCAACTGACTATTGACGCGAAGAGCCAATCGAGGAATTACCTGGATACGACTTTCGTCAGACTGGACTCAACCGGTATTCGCAGTACGTCGGCGCCGTTCTGGTATGTGATTCAGCAGCCGGTCGTAGTCGTGATGATCACGGTGGGTTCGTTAGCGGTCTTCTCGATCTTGGTCCTGATCTTCAGCTTTCGCAAACACAAGTACATGCCAGACACCCGTCGGAAACGCGACTGAGGACATCTGCCGGACCAATATGGCTCTTATCGCGCGAAACCGATCGGGCCGTCGCAAGTAGATCACGGGCGGAGGCCGCAAGCAAGGCCTTGGGATAGCGTAAGATCATACGCATGGACTACCGCATCGTAGGCGAACTGGCGCAGGTCGCGCATCTTGAGTTCATAGCAGGAGAGTCGACTTGGGCGAGCAAGGGATCGATCCTGCAGATGGACGTAGACCTCCAGTGGCACCTCAAGGTCCCCGGCGACATCACGGCCGTCGGCAGCCGGATGCTGAGCGGCGAAGGCATCACGATGACCTACATCGAAAGCTCGCGCACCGGCCAGAAGGTCAGCCTGACCGCGAACCAGCCCGGAAAGATCATGCCATGGGACCTCACTAACGACGGGGCTGTGGTCACGACGCGGGGCTCGTTCGTCGCGGCGTGGGGCGAGGCCGTCAAGATCGACGTCACGATGGCCCGTCGTGCGGGCGCGGCGTTCTTCGGCGGCGCGGGGCTCTTCCTGCAACGGATCAGCGGCACCGGAACTGCCTTGATACACGGCGCGGGCGACTTCGTCGAACGCAATCTCGAGCCGGGCGAGGAGATGCTGGTCAGCACCGGCAACCTCGCGGCCTTCGCGGATAGCGTGGACTACAACATCCGAGGAGTCGCGGGCTGCCGCAAGATCGTCTTCGGCGGGGAAGGCCTGTTCATGGTCCACTTGACCGGCCCAGGCCGCGTCCTGCTGCAGTCGATGAAGCGAGTTACCCCGGGCCAACAGTCGTCGCGCTAGCAACCGACGCCATCCACCAACCGTACTGATTACAGATATGTCGCTCATCCGTCGCTCAATCGCTGTCGTTGCTCTCGTATCACTCTCAGCCGCGGTTTTGGCCGGCCAGCAGCAGACTGCGCCGATCTCCTTGACCGAGAAGATCGACTCGATCTGCGAGAAGTGGGACGTAACCGATGCGCCGGGAGGCGTCGTCGGGATCGTCAAGGACGGCAAGATGATCTTCGCCAAAGCCTACGGTCTTGCGAACGTCGAAAACGGCGTCCCCAATACTGTGAATACGTTGTTCGACGTCGGCAGCGTGTCCAAGCAGTTCACGGCGATGTGCGTGCTGATCTTGGAGGATCGAGGAGAGCTCTCGATCGACGACCCGGTGAGCAAGCACTTTTCTGGCATACCTGCTGCGAAGAACGGAATGACGATCAAGCAACTGATGCAGCACACAAGCGGCATCCGCGACTACTTCGGCCTGATGGCGATTTCTGGACAGCAAGTCTTCGACAACGACGACGTGATGGACGTGCTCCGGCGACAGATCGACACCAATTTCCCTCCGGGTCAAGCGTTCAGTTACTCGAACACGGGTTACTTCTTGCTGGCCGAACTGGTCGAGCAAATCTCCGGTGAATCGCTGCGCGAGTTTGCAAAGGAGAACGTCTTCGAGCCGCTGGGCATGAACGCAACGGTGTTCCAAGACGACTTCCGGCAGCTGATCATGCACAAGGCGTACGGGTATGTCGAGTCGCCGGAGGACGGCCTGCTCGCCGGAGTCGTTCCGCTTGCGGTGGCCGGCGCGGGCGGCCTGATCACGACTCTGCACGACATGATGCTCTGGACGGAGAACTGGAAGCACAACAAGCTCGGGCCACAGTCGGTGATCGAGCGGATGCAGACCAAGGCCAAGTTGGCGTCGGGAGATGAATCCAGCTACGGTTTGGCACTGTTCATCGACGATTTGGATGGCGTGGATCGAGTGCAGCACGGCGGGGACTTTATCGGTTTTCACGCCCAGGTGAGCACCTTTCCAGAGCACGATCTGGCGGTCTACACGTTCGGCAACGACGGTACGCAGCTCGCCAAATCGATCAACGATAAGATCGCGCGGTATCTGCTCGCGGACGTCATCGATCCGGAGGAGGCGTTGGCAGCAAAGGGCGAAATCGAGCTTACTGCAGAGGAGATAAAGGAGTACGTAGGGCGTTACAACCTGTTGGATCGCGCGGTCATGGAGTTTCTGATCGACGAAGGCAAACTAAAAATTCAGGTCACGGGGCAGCCGAAGATCGAGATATTCTGCAGCGAGAAGGATCACTTCTTCCTCAAAGTCGTTGAAGCGACTGCAGTTTTCAACCGTGACGAAGAAGGGGCGATATCAAGCATCACTTTCAGCCAGGGCGGGCAGACGTTTGAGCTGTCTCCGATGGACCCGTTCGAGCTTTCGGATGAGGACATCAAGACGCTGTCTGGACGGTACTACAGCGTCGAGATGGAGGTGGTGCTGACGGTCTTCGAAAGGGACGGCGAGCTGTGGGCGAAGACGGACAAGTTCATGGACCCGACCAAAATTGAAATGGTCGTCGCCGACCGCGGGTCGCTTTCGCCCTTCACGCTCCAGTTCGAGCGCAAGGACGGTAAGGTAACCGCCGTTTTTGTCTCGATTATGAGGTCGAACAACATCCGGTTCAACCGGATGTCTGCGGATTGGGGCGACTAGCATGATCGGTCGCGAGTTTCTGTACTACGTCGACGGCAACCCGTTCTTCCTGTGGGAAGGCGACGAAGGGTAGCCTCGGCTCGAATGTCCGATCGACAGCGCGTCATTGAGAGTCTGCCAGCGATCTTAGAAGAGTTCGCGGGCATTCTGCGAATTCCTTCTGTAGCTTCTTCGCCGGACGGACTAAGGAAGTGCGCGAAGCAGATTGCGGCGATGCTATCAAAGCGAGATCTCGATGTGAGGTTGGTCGATCAGGACGGTGCCGCACCGCTTGTTGTCGGCAAACTGGATTTCGGAGCAGAAAAAACCGTCGCGATCTACAGCCATTACGATGGTCAACCGGTCAATCAACCGAACTGGGTGAACGACCCATGGACGCCGACACTGCACGCAGGGATCGCCGAAGACGGCGCACCACGAGTCGAATCCATCAGCGACGTCGACGAAGCCGACTACCGCCTTTACGCACGTTGCACAAGCGACGACAAAGCGCCAACACAGGCCCTTTGCTCTGCCCTCGATTTGCTCGGCGATGACCGACCGGCGTGCAATCTGCTCGTGATTACCGAGGGCGAGGAGGAGAGCGGTTCGACAAACTTCCAAGACCTGCTCGCAAAAGTGCCCGAGACCGAAAACGTTGACGCATGGTTGATCTGCGATGGCCCGGTGCACCCATCGAGAAAACAACAGGTCATCTTCGGAGCGCGCGGGGTCGTCTCTCTTCAGATGACGGTTTACGGCCCGTCGAGAACGCTCCACAGCGGTCACTTTGGCAACTGGATTCCAAACCCCGCGATGAGGCTCGTCCACCTCCTCTCATCGATGCGCGACGACCGAGGTTTTGTGACGATCGACGCTTACAGCGACCGCGTGTTGAAGTTGACCGCAGAAGAAATACAGGCCATCGACGCCATGCCCGCCAACGACGCAACACTCCTCGAGGAGTTGGGAGTCAACGGCCCAGAAGACGGTGAATCGGGACTGAGCCTATCAACAATGCGCCCAGCGATCAACCTGCACGGCATTCAAGCGGGGCACGTACGAAACGAGGCGACCAATGCGATCATGCAGACCGCGCACTCGTCGATGGACATCCGTCTCGTGCCGGATCAAACCGTCGCCCAAGTGCGGGAGGACATCGAAAGGCATGTCGAGAAACAACGGTATCACATCGTCAAACAGGATCCGGAGAAGGAGGCGCTGAGAAATCACGAGAAGGTCGTCAAGATGGAGTGGGGACACGGCTACGAGGCTGCCCGGACGCCTCTTTCCTCACCATTCGCTCAGAGTCTCATCAAGGCCGCAAAGCACCATAAAAAAGACCTCGTCGTCAACCCAATGCTCGGTGGCTCTGTTCCCATCAGCAAGATCGTCGCCACGGCCGACAAGCCCGCCGCAATCCTCCCGATCGCCAACCACGACAACAACCAGCACGGAGCGAACGAGAACATCCGCATACAGAATCTCATCGATGGGATACTGCTCTATAAGACAGTACTCAAGAATCTGACTCTCTGAGAGCTTTCTCCACTTTCCGCACGACTCGATCGACGTTCTTGCGCACCTCACACTCCCACGCGACGATCACTGTGTAGCCCATCTTTTTCAGTGTAGCTCTGTTTCTTTTGTCTCGGGCGACGTTGCCATCGAACTTCGCTTTCCAGTACTTGCTGTTCGTCTTCGGATGAATGTTGCGCGTGCACTTTGCGCACCGGTGCCAGTAGCACCCGTGTACGAAAACCGCGAGCTTCAAAGGCCCGAAGACGATGTCGGGAGAACCGGGGAGCCTGCGCACGTTCTTCCGGTATCCGCGCAGCCCCGCATCCCACAGAGCCGATCTCAGGATTCTCTCCGGTTCGGTCTCCGTGCTGCGGTTCGCCTGCATCGACCTGCGCACCGACTCCTTGACGACCCACGTCTCGCGCAGCTTGTTGATGCCGTATTGCTTGGGCCGTTCGTTGCCCATGTGTAGATTCTACTCCGCGACCTTGAGCACGCTCATGAACGCTTCTTGCGGGACCTCGATCTTGCCGATGCTCTTCATCCGCTTCTTGCCCTTCTTCTGCTTTTCGAGCAGCTTGCGCTTGCGGGTGACGTCGCCGCCGTAGCACTTGGCGATGACGTTCTTGCGGAACGGTTTGATCGTGTCCGCTGCGATCACCTTCTGCCCGATCGCGGCCTGGATACGAACTTCGTACTGCTGGCGCGGGACGACTTTTCGGAGCTGCGCGACCATCGCTTTGCCGCGATTATAGGAGAACTCGCGGCTCACGATGAACGACAGCGCGTCCACAGGGTCGCCGTTCAGCTTGATGTCAACCTTGACCAGATCGGCCGGCTCGTACCCCTTTAACTCGTAGTCGAACGACGCATACCCCTTCGTCGTGGACTTTAGTTTGTCGAAGAAGTCGAGAAGAATCTCGCTGAGCGGCAGCGTATAGTGCAGCATCGCGCGGTTTGGCGAGGGGTACTCAGTTTTTACGAAAACCCCGCGCCGATCTTGGCACAGCTTCATGATGGTGCCGATGTACTCGGTCGGGACCATGATCGTGGCGTCGACCATCGGCTCCTTGATCCCGGCGATCATCGTCGGCTCCGGCATCTCGCTCGGGTTGCTGACGTGCAGATCCTCGCCCTTCTTGCGCTGCACGACGTAGTCGACGCTCGGCGCGGTCAGGATCAGGTCGAGATCGAACTCTCGCTCAAGCCTTTCGCGCGCGATCTCCATGTGCAGAAGGCCGAGGAACCCGCACCGGAAACCGAACCCCAGAGCCGCTGAAGTCTCAGGTTCGAAGTGCAAGCTCGCGTCGTTCATCTTCAACTTTTCGATAGCATCGCGCAAGTCGGCGTAGGAGTCGCTGTCCGTCGGGTACAGCCCGCAGAAAACCATCGGCTTCGCCTCGCGGTACCCCATCAAAGGCTCTGCTGCAGGGTCTGCGGCGAGCGTGATCGTGTCGCCGACCGCCGCGTCGCCGATGTTCTTGATCGCGCCTGTGATGAAGCCGACCTCGCCGGCGTGCAGCGATTCGCCGCGCTTCAGCTTCGGCTGGAACACTCCGACGTCGTCCACGTCGAAATTCTTGCCGGACGACATCATCTGGATCGTGTCGCCAGTCCTCACCGCGCCGTCAACAACGCGCACATACGCGACCGCGCCCTGATAGCTGTCGAAGTGCGAATCAAAAATGAGGGCGCGCAGCGGCGCGTCGGGATCGCCAGACGGCGGCGGAACCCGCTCGACGATCGCTTCCAGAATGTCCTCGACGCCCTCGCCAGTCTTCGCGCTGCACGGAATCGCGTCGCTCGCGTCGATCATCAGCGCGTTCTCGATCTCCTCCTTCGCCTGCTCGACGTCCGCGTGCGGCAGATCGGTCTTGTTGATGACCGGGATGATCTCGAGGTTTTGATTCATCGCCAGTCCGGCGTTCGCGATCGTCTGCGCTTCGACCCCTTGCGTCGCGTCCACGACCAGCACCGCGCCTTCGCAGGCATAGAGGGCGCGGCTGACCTCATACGTGAAGTCCACGTGCCCCGGGGTGTCGATCAGGTTGAGCTGGTACGTCTCGCCGTTCCTCGCCTTGTACTCCAGCCGCACGGCGGTCATCTTGATCGTGATCCCGCGCTCGCGCTCCAGGTCCATCGTGTCGAGCATCTGCTCCTTCGCCTTGCCGCGCACGACGCCGGTCCGCTCGAGGATTCGGTCTGCGAGCGTCGACTTGCCGTGGTCGATGTGGGCAATGATGCAGAAGTTGCGGATGTGTGCCTGGTCCATGTGGGTGGCTGAGCCTGATTTTACCGCTGGAAGGGAGCGGGAGATCAGGACGCGAGCGGGGGAGATGGCTGTGTCAAAGGGAGCCTCGCACCCACGAATCTGGGCATTGAGCTGTAACTCGATCCTGGCCTCGCAGCTGGGTGGAACGCCGCCTAGGCATCGAACATTTCGACGTAATGCCGGTACCAGTCGCTCTGGAACAGCCGTTCAGGGTCGTAGGACGCCTTCTTTTGGAGGAACTCCGGGAACTGAGGATAACACGCTAGAATCTGATCCTTCCTCGCCCAGCGATGGTAAGTGAGATAGTAGCTTCCGCCCCGTTCGATCGCCAGGTCGATGAGGAGTCGGAACGCGTCCGCTGCTTCAGCGATCTTCTCCTCTGTGTGCACGACATGAAGATTGAAAATGATGCACGCGTAGGGCTGCTTCGCCCACGCTAGAAACGACACATCGTCCTTCTCGATCAGCCGAACCGTGCCGTAGATAACGTTCGCTTTGACTTTTCTAAACTCCACGGCGGTCGCGTCCAAGAAATCCACGAGACGGTCGCGCGGCACGTAGATCTCGGTGATCATTTCTGTTGCCGGGTCGATCGCTTTCATCCTGCGGTCCGTATCGACGTGGTAATCGACGTCGTACCCGCCGATCTGCGACGTGTCTGACCAGTACACCTGGCCAGACGACTCCATATAGAAGTCGGAGTACAGTTGGAAGCCCCTGGCCTTGTCCGTATGCGCCAGGTAGACGAGCTCCTTCCACGCGCGATCCGAGACGCCGACCTGGTCGTCCTCGATCTCCGTATCGATCGGAACAGGCTTGTAGCACGAGAAGACCCCTTTGTGCAGATAGTCGTCTGTGCTCTCATCGATGGCGTACTGCCAGTCGCCTGACGTGTACCCATCTGCTATCCTTTCCTCGAAGGTCGACATGACTTGGTCGGCGTCGAGGATTTCGACGATCCTCTGTATTTTTTGCCGCCTCTCAAGACGATACACGACCGAGTGCACAAGGCCGAACAGTCCGTACCCGCCCGTTGCCAGGCTGAACAGCTCCCCGTTGTCGTCGCGGCTGGCGATGACAGTCTCTCCGTCCGCGTTGACGATGAGAAGTTCGGCCATGTCGGCGACTATCGGAGGGTGGCTCAGAGCTCGCCCGTGCGCGTTCGCTGAGATCGCGCCGCCGAGAGTGAGCTTGTCCGCGCCGGTCTGCTTGCTGCGAATGGTCCAGTAGTCCGGCGTCCCTTTCTGCCGGGAGGCTAGCTCCTCCACAAGCTCAGGCCACTCGATCCCTGCTTCCACTTGTATCAGGCCGGCCTTCGTGTCCAGATCCATCACCGACTTCAGTCCTCTTGTGTCCAGAAGGGTCGCGCCGTCGGCGAACTGCTGGCCGCCCATCGCGTGGCGCGAACCCGAGACGCAGAGCGTCTCCTTCTCTCGCACGGCCCTGCGAACGATGCCCAGCACCTCCTCGAGCGTTTCCGGACGTTCGATCGCCCTGACTCTCGCAGCGTTCAGCTTGGAGTGGATGTCGTTGACGTCGAGCGACAATGCGCCTGGTCCCGCCGACGGGCGGTTCTTGAGCCAGAGGCCGCCGGCAAGTCCACCCGCGCCAACTGCCGTACCCCCCAGAAGATAGAGGAACTCTCGCCTGTTCATCTTACTCCCAGTATATCGCTAGAGTCGGAAGGAGCGAGCCCGCTGCGCTGCTGAGATCGGCACAGGCTTGGTCTCGCGCGTCTCCGCCTAAGAGCGGTTGGCGTGACCGCCAACTTCAGCCAGTGCCTCGCGGGCCAGTTCCGCCAAGCCAAGCTCTTTGGCCCATTGCAGGAAGTCCTGAGTGCCGAACTCCTCTCCCTGAGTTTCGATCAGTTTGACGACGTCGTTCCATTGGCGGTCGCTGACGCGGTTGGAGAGCTCGTACCAGCGCAGCTTTTCCAAGGCGATCGCCTCGGGAGCCAAGACCCGAGCAAAGACGCCGTCGAAGATCTCCAACCGTTTCGCCGCCTCTGTCTCCCATCGCGCGAACGGGGAGTCGTCAATCAAGAAGACATCGACCTTGAATACAGACTCTTCGTGAATCGCTTGGAACGAACGTGGCCACGATTCGTCCGACTTTGCCTCGGTCACAGCATTGGACTCGATGACAAATCGGTTCTGAAGTTCGCTGACGAGGCAAACACCGTTATCGGAGATTCGAACCATGAAATCAATGTCGTTCGTAACACGCGGCTCACCCCAGATCGAAGACGCCACTGAGCCGCCAATGATCGGCTCGATGCGACACTTCTGGCAAGCGTCCAGGAAATCTACGACTGCCGCTTGGAATCTGCTTTCCATCTATCTCCGGCAGCCCGCAATGACCGCGTAAATTCGACGAGCTCAATGACTCTCGCCACTTTTTCCTTCGGCGTCATCCGGCGCAACATCCGCACGTACGTCCGGTGCGCCTCCACGCTGGTATCTAGCAGATCGGTTCTGCGCATGCTCGGCTCCATTCTACAGGATCAGCACCATTCTAACGTCCGGCAGCCGCAGCCGCGTGTCAGCGAAGCGGAAGCTCGAACTACATCCCCGTCGGGCTCAGCTCGTGCGTCATCTTGATCTGGATGTCGATGTTCCGTCTGGCGAGCTGCGACAGAAAGGCCGTCCCGGTCATCGCGTCTTCATAACGCACCGCCCCCTTGGCCACCCGCCCCTGCGCGACTTCTTGCGCGATGATCGAGGTCGAGAAGCCGGTCAGCCGCTCCATCGACGTGAATCCTGTTTCCTCGCACTCCATGTCGAAGATGTCGATCTGAATCGTGGTCTCCCTTCCGTCTTTCACACCGGCCCCAATTCCGCGGACCGCGCACTGATCCTTGTCGACGTACTTTGCGAGCTGCGGGCCGAACACTGCGTTGAAAACGTCCTTCGGAACGACCTCTGCACCGCGCACGTCGATCTTCTCCTCGCTCCAAAAGCCGAAGTCCTTGAAGATCCTCATCAGCTTGCAGTGGCCGGGGAACCGAATCGTCTTGTACTCGTAGCTGTGCGTCTTTCCCTGTAGCGTGTAAGGCGCAGTAGACGCGCCGCCAGATGTCACGAACGCCTCCATCTCGCCGAGCTGCTCGATGTACAGCGTCTCGACCTCGGAGAGCGTTTCGACCATCTCGATTTCACCGTCGCGCAAGACGACCGCTTTGTAATCGTACTCTGTGACCAGCCCCTCCATGTTGAACGTCAGCTTGTAGTTGAACGGAGGTTGCGGGTTCTGCGGCAATACCCCGCAGTACAGTTTCACGCTATCGCACTCGTCTAGGTTCTCAACCATGTACAGTCCGATGTTGTTGACCAGCCCCGGCGCGAGCCCGGTATCTGGCACCAAGGAGATATCGGCCTCCTTCGCCCGCTCGTCCAGATCGAGCGTCTTCATCGTGATGTCCGTGTTGCCGCCCATATCGACCATGTCGGTCATCGTGTCGATCGCGACTTCGGCGATCCTGGGGTGCATCCAGTACGGCACGCAGCTGACCACGACGTCCACCTCCTTCAAGAAGTCGGCCAGCTCGGCAGCGTCCATCGCGTTCACTTCGTGTGCTTCGCAGATCGACTTGCCGAGCAGTTCGTTGACGCGATTGGCGCACGACTCTGCCTGTCGAAGGTCAACGTCACCAACCAGTATCCGGTCGGTCTGCGCAAATGTCGCGAGGTCGTAGGCAGCGGCCGTGCCCTGCATGCCAGAGCCGAGAATCGCAAACGTGTTGGTCATTCAGTCACCGGTTCGCGCAGTGCCCGGCGCGAACGGCGGCAGGTTACCCAGCGGCTCTCAACTCGACTAGACCAGGGGCCTCAGTCTGAGCGCTCAAGATCTCCAATGCCCGCGCCAGGAACAGGTCGTTCCCATCGGCGTCGAACTCGTCGATCACGGCGACGTGAGGCTCGACGCCCACGCCTTCGAGCCTAATTCCATCCACGATGACATCGATCATCGGGATTTCGAGAACCGCCCAGTCGCCGATCCAGAACGGCGATGTGCCGAGCACGTTGCCGCCCGTGCGCTCACCGACCAACGTCGCCCGGCCAGATTTCTTCAGGATATATGCGAGCACTTCCTTGGCGCTGCGCGAGCCCTTGTCGATGATCACGACAAGCGGCTTCGAGTAGCCGAACGCTGTGACTAACCCACCGCTCCCGATCCTCATCTCAATGTTGATCCCTGGTCGGAAGAACGGGTCAGCGTACTCTTCCGGTCGGCCGCCAAACCCGTCTCTAAGGTCGAGGATGAAGCCGTCGGTATTCCTCGCGCGACCGTTGATAAAGCCGTGCAAAGTCGTCTTGAAACGTTTCTCTGCCATCGTCCAGAGATGGATATAGCCGAACGTCTTTTCGTCATGCTCTAAGATCTCTTTGCTGGCGCGCGTTGCGTCATAGAACAAACCCATGCCTTCGTCTTCCAGCACGTTCATCGTGACGGTTTTTCGTCGTCCGGAGCGCAGTATGATCTCGAACTCCGCCTCCTCGTCCACCAGCGGCATCAAAGACTTGATCGGGTGGAAGGGACTGCCGTTGACCGACTCGATCGAATCGCCGGGAAGAAGCCCGGCATTCGCGGCGGGAGATCCCTCCAGCACCATGCTGATGACCTGGCGACCGTCCCGCTCGACGAACCACGCTCCGACGTGTGGCATGTCCAGTTCGTGATCGCCGCCAATTAGCGCTCCGATAGCGTAGAACCCTTGATCCGCGTCGGTGAGGAAGTCGAAGTGCGAGTCGCCGAACTCCACGATCATCTGAACGACGGCGCTTGAGAACTCGGCTTTGGTCACGGCTCGCTTGGCAAGGGGCTCGTACTTGTCCAAAAGGGCTTTCATCTCGTCACCGCGGGCCTCTCGCGCGTAGTAGCGAGTCTGAATCGCTCGTCTAGTACGAGTCCAAGCGTCGGCGAAGTCGATCTTCTGCTGAGGCGCTAAGATCGCCGATGCGAGTAGGGTTGTGAGGATCATCAGTAGTACATATAGCAGGATGGGGCCCTAGGATTCCGGTTTAGCCTGGTATCCTCATGAATCTGTGGGAGGCTCATCCAGGGCCGCAGGTACCACCGAGGCCGAAAATGGCAAGAAAAACGAAAAGAAAGAACAAGACCTCTCAGCGCTTTGCTGAGATCGACAAACAGGTCGATCCGCTCAAGTACTACACCCTCAACGAGGCGATCGACCTCGTCAAGAAGACCGCAACCGCAAAGTTCAAAGAAAGCGTCGACATGGCCGTTCGACTGGGCATCGACGCCAAGAAGAGCGAGCAGAACGTGCGCGGAATCACGAACCTCCCGCACGGCACGGGCAAGAAGACTAACGTCGCGGTGCTCGCAAACGGCGAAGACATCAAGATCGCCGAGGAAGCCGGCGCAGACACGGTGGGCGACGACGACCTGATCAAGAAGATTCAAGGCGGTTGGAAGGCGTTCGACGTCATGGTCGCGACTGCCGCGATGGCGCCGCAGATCGGCAAGATCGGAAAGTTCCTCGGCCCGAAGACGCCGAACAAGCGCAACGGCACGGTGACCACGGATATTGCGAAAACGGTCAAGGAGATCAAAGCCGCGACGCGCGCCGAATACCGGATCGACAAAGCCGGCGTCATCCACATGGGTATCGGAAAGACCGAGTACTCGGCTGACCAGATCCGCGAGAACTTCAACACCGTGCTGGACGCGATCAACAGAGCCCGGCCGTCCTCGACCAAGGGCAAGTTCATCGTCTCCATCACGCTCAGCAGCACGATGGGGCCGGGCGTCAAGGTTGACTCGGTTCTCGCGGTGAAGGGCGCTGGCGGCTAAGTCCAGGGTCTTGCGATCAAGTTGCGAACAGGCTCGACGGATTATTCCGTCGAGGCTATTTTATTAGCTTTAGCTTGCGCTCTACCAGTTTAAAGGTCTTCGACCAATCTTCATCGGACTTGAAGACACGCTTGGAGAGAATGAAGCCGAGCACCGGGTTCATTTGCAAAGCGATACCAAAGGGCAACATTCGGTATCCGATGAATGAAGTCCACGGCATCCAACCTTCCGAATCATTGACGTTCGATCTGATGCCGTCTTCGAAAATCGTCACCGAGCCGGTCATTTCGGCAGGCTGGCTTCGCGCCTTTCTAACGTAAAGCCGAATCGTCACGTAATAAATGGCAGCTAGGAGCAACGCATAAGCGATCAAGGCGACCACGATTGTCAGCGCGTTCGCCTGAAAGCTATATTTCAGAACGAAAAAAGTGATCACCTCTACGACGAGAACGATAATTAAGGAGCGTCGTCGCTGCAGATGCCAGGCATACGTCACATGCTCGCTTTCGCTGAATTCGTACTTTTCAATCTGCGCCACGAGCGTCTTGTCAGTGTAGTCGATGCTCATTTCTCACTAATCCTTCGAGAGATTCATGATCGTCTCCCAACTCTCCCTCAGGTCGTCCAGCAAAGGCGCCTTTGACCGTGCCTGCGCGATCTTGGACAGATCGATTTCGGCGACGACCATGTGGTCGTCTAGGATGTCGCCCTTCGCCAGCCGCTCGCCGAACGGATCGAAGATCACGCTTCCGCCGACCAAGCCCTTGCCGCCCTCGAAGCCGGTCAACATCGACGTGATCGTGAACACCCCGTGCTCTTCGCTGATCGCGCGAGCCATGCGTTCGTACCGCTCAACGTTTGATGGCTCAGATCCCTGGAAACCTCTGGCGGGAGACGCTATCGGCGCGCAGATGATCTCCGCACCTTTGAGGGCTAGCACACTGCTGAGAACGGAGTGCCACACGTCTTCGCAGATCAAGACCCCGACCTTTCCTAGCCGCGTGTCGAACAGCCCAAGCTCAGTGCCGCGTGTGACAAACCGCTCCTCGTCGAACACGGTGTACGTCGGCAGGAAGAACTTTCGATAAACGCCGACAACTCGCGAACCGATCTCCAGATACGCCGCGGAGTTGTGCGGCTGCCCAACCGACTTTTCATAAAACCCGACCAGCACATCGACGGGTCGCTTGAGCCCAGAAAGCCGCTCGGAGAACAGCGACAACACTTCGTCGGCGGCCAAGGCGTTTTCGCTTGCCGCGCCCTCGACGTAGTACCCGCTGATCGCCGTTTCTGGAAAGCAGACGAGTTCAGCACCCTCTTCCTGCACAGCCTGCGCGACGATCGCCGCCATGCGCTCAACGTTGTCAGCGATACGCCCCATGTCCGGGCGAAACTGTACTGACGCGACCTTGAAGCTCATGGATGGAGTCTACCTACGAGTCGGACGGAACCTCACGGACGTGCACGCCCATCGGTACGTTCTCGTTGAACCGAGTTCGGCTACAGATGAGGCCGGCGATGTTCTCCTCGTTCGGGCTGCGGCTCACCACGATGCACAGCTTCTTCTTGGCGCGCGTCATCGCGACGTAGAGGACCCGAAGGCTCTCTGCGTGCGCGCTCGAAGATAGGCGATCTCTCAGCCATCGCGAGACCAGCGATTCGCTCCTGCCGAACATCGCGTGCACGAGGCCGGGGCTGGCGTCGATCATGATGTCTTGCGGCCTGCGCCTTAGTCTCTTGTGCGTCTCCGGCAGAACGACGACGTCGAACTCTACTCCTTTCGCCTGATGTATCGTCATCAGCGTCACGGCTTCAGAGTCCTGGTCTAGAGCTGGCGCATCGCTCTCGCGGTGTCGCAACTCTTGTATCTCGCGAATCTGATCGGCGAATTCGCTCGGCCCTAACTCTGGACTTTCGGTCGCCAGACGCATGAGCTTTCGGATGTTGGCGAGGGTCTGGTGCGCGTTGTGGCGGCGAGCGATCACCTCCATGTACTCAGTCTGTCGCATGACTTTGCCCAGCACTTCCCACGCCGGAATCCTGTCGGCATACTCCGATAGCGGGAGGTACCAGTCGAGGAACCGCGCGATCTTATCCGTGTCCTCTTCGATCGGCGGAACAAAATCTTTCAAGGAATTGATCACCGGTCGCTTCGCGCTCAGCATGACGACCGAGTCCAAACTCAGGCCGACGAACGGGCTTCGCAGCAGCGCGAGCAGCGCGTAGTCGGAGCGTGGGTTCGTGAGCGAGTCGAGTGCGTTGGCGATGTCCCTCACCTCAAGCCTCGTGTAGAACCGCTCTGACGCGCCGAGCAGCCGCGTTGGCACTCCCAGTCTTCTTAACTCCTCAGAAATCTGGGCTGCCGTCGCATGCTGCTGGATCAAGACCGCTATTTCCCCGGGTCTGTGCCCGTCTTCGATCAAGCTGGCGATGCATTTGGCCGTGCCAAACCGATCGGGTCCTGCCTGTGGCCAAAACTCGACGCCCTGATAGTTGATCGGCGTGTCGGCGCCGAACAGTTCGGCTGGCGCGCGGTCCTCGAGGCCGCCGGCGGACATAGGGTAGTAATCGCCCTTCCAAAGGCTTCCGAAGATCGCATCTACGAAGCGAAGAATCCCGGGGTCGCTGCGGTGATTGATCGTCAGCGGCAGCGTCGGCAGCTCCTCTGTTCGCTTGATCATCAGCCTCCGATCAGCTTGACGAAAACCGAAGATCGACTGCTGAGGGTCGCCAACGAACATCTCCAGTTCCGGTGAAAGCGCCGAAAGAAGATGGAACTGCTGCGGATTAACGTCCTGCGCTTCGTCAACGAGCACGACCGGGTACTGTTTGCGAAGTCGCTCCTTGACCATCTCATCGCTCTTCAGCAGTTGCACCGCCAGGTCTTCGAGCATGTTGAAGTCGAACTGCTGGGCCTCGGCCATATGCGATTCCAGCCACTCCCAAGAGAGCAGAGCAAGCTGCATCAGTCCACAGGTTTGCTCTGCGGCTGCCTCATCAAACGGGATGGCGCGCGCCGTCAGCCAAGACGGCTTTCTCAAACCTGCTTCTTTGAACGCGGCTACTAACGACTCTCCGAGTCCTTCCGGATCGCATTGGGCCACGGCTTTTGCCACCTCAGAAGGCAAATCGTTCATGAACGCTTCCATCCAGCGCTGCGTCGTCGCTGGGACGTTGCCGTACATGCTCTGAAGCGCCTCGGTCGTCCAGCCAGCCCCCCGCAACGAACTCAGGACTTGCTTGATCGACCGAGCAAGCATGGGGGATGCGTCGTACGCCTCTTTGCCTGCAAGCCAGCCGACTAGAGCCTGCGCTTCCGGGTAATCAGCGAGCGAGCCCTGCAACGTCCACCGAACCGAGCGCTCGATCAAAGAACCCGTTTGTGTTTCGCCGATGACGTCGAACTGAGGATCGATTCCTGCCGCGAGCGCGTTCTCGCGAAGCGTCCTCTCGCAGAAGCTGTGAATCGTCTGTATCGGCCCGGTCTCGGCGACTTGCGCATCCGCGAACCGATCTAAGTCTTGGAGCGACCTGACGATACGCCTCTTCATCTCGGCGGCGGCTTTTCGCGTGAAGGTGATCGTGAGAATCTGATTCGGCTTATAACCGAGCTCCAAGACGCACACCATGTACCTTTCGACGAGCACCGACGTTTTGCCCGAGCCTGCCGCAGCCCGAACGGTGTACCGCTGCTCCGTGGAGCGCGACGCCTCCTTCTGCTCGCGCGTTGCTTGGAAGCCGCTCATCGGCGCGCCTCCTCAAACGGATCGTGCTGCTCTCCAAACTGGCTGGATACCCGGCACAGCTCACCGTACGGACACGCCTTGCACGCATCGCTCGGGCGCGCCTCCATGCTGCCCTTTTCCATGATCGCTACGGCGCGCTCGAGCCGGTCGACGATCTTACGGTAGAACACGCTCGGTTTCTGGTCGATCGTTATGACTTCGAACCCCTCCTTTGGGCGTCTTGGCATCGCCGCCGTGAACGACTGAAACGCCAGCAGAGTGCGTTTGCCCGTCATCGAGTCGATCTCAATGGCGGAGTTCGGCTGCCCCGTCTTCATCTGCGTCATCAAGTACAGGCCGTAAAGAAACGTGTCCGTGTTGTCTTCGGGCAGGCTTCCGATGTCTGCGAGGTTCGGTGCGTGCGGAACGAAAAACTGCAGGATCGAGTAGTCGTCGGTCGTCGTCATCGCGGCCATTCGATCTTCGAGCCGCACTGACATGTCATTGATGGGGATCGTATTTCGCAAACCGTGCGTTCCCAAGGCAACGTCCGTGAACACCCTTGCGCCGGGCTTGCGCCACAGTTCGCGGGCGCGAAACTCGCGCTCAACCCACTCGTTCCGCAGTCGATCGCCAGCGGCTTGCAACAGCCCGATCTCCCACGTCTCTAGTTCGCTGTACAACCCGTCGATCAGCTCCTTTTGCGCGGCTTGAAGCGCTCTTGTCGCCTCCTCCCGAGTCTCCATTGCCGCCAGTCCGACTTGCTTCGGCAGGTTTTGCAGGCTGTTCATCAACCTTCTGCGCACTGGCGGAAAAAGCTCCAACCGGTAGCGCATTGCGGACCAAAAGGAGCATGTCAGCGAGCGGGCCAGCTCGGCAGGCGGAACCCCGTCTTCAAAGTTTGGTCTTATGAGCGTCTGGGCATCCTCCGAAACCAGCGGTCCGTGGCTCGGCTCTACCCGGTCTCCATCCAGCGCCTGACGCAAGCGCTGGTCGGCATCGGCTCGGCACTCGCTCTCAGCCGGTGCCAGCGACGATCGACTGCGCACAACGTATCGGGCGCTCTTGCCGACTGCGCGCTTCAGGTCCTCAAGATAGAATGCGGGCACGTTGTCCCGCTGTTCGTCCGTCTCCGGATAGCTGAGGACGATGGTGCGATCGACGCTTGAGCACAGCCGGACGAACTCGTCTCGCTCGGCGATCGCCCGGTCGTGAGAGCTTTGCAAGCGAACCCCTCTCTTCGCCAGTTTTGAAAGCTCCTCGCGCTCGTCGTCGAAAAGGATGGGGTCTTCGGACCGCCTGCGCGGCAGGTTCCCCTCGAGCATTCCGATGACGAACAGCGTGTCGTATTCGGCGAGAGCGGCGGTGCTGGACAGGAACCGCACACCGTTTGGATGCCCCTCGATCACAACCGTCTCCTCGCGCCACAGTCGGTCTGCCAGCTCGACAAACTCGCGGAGGTTCAGCTCTCTCTTGACAGACTGATCAAACACGTAGGCGTAATCGGCGATCGCTCGCTGCATCACGGTCTGTGCGCGCGAGTCCCGTTTGCTGGTCGGCGCTCCCGGTTTGAGCGACAGGTCCACCATGCCGGCTCCCCCGACAAGCGTGCGGAATCGGTGAAGCCACTCCGCAAGTCCGGCTGGGCTCGACATCGCAACTTCGCGCCATGTCAGCAAGTGGTCAAGCCAGGGGAAATCCTCTTCGTGTTCAACGGCCCACTCCTGGATCAGCGTCCACGAATCTCGCGCGCCGATCGATGCGGCGATCAGCGCCTCGTGAAGCTCCTGCTCTCCATCCGCGGAAATCGAAACGTAGGTGGACTGTGCGAGCCTCGCCAGAGACAGCACGTCGCTGGCACATAGATATTGCAGGGTGCTGGATACTAGGCGAACAAATCCGTTCGTCGTCAAAGGCACCGCCAAGTTCTGACTCAGCGGCAACCCCAGACGCTCGCTGGCAAGTTGGACCAAAGGCGCATAAGTCGTCCTGTCGCGGGCAAAGATGCACAGTCGATTTGGCAGCACGTCCTCAGCCATCCGCTCTTGGCAGCCGCGGACCGCCCACTCCGCCTCGGAGAGCGGATCGGGCGTGCTGGAGATGACGACGCTCGGTGCGCCGGTTGCAGCTTTCATCGTGAAGAGCGCCGAGGTCCAACTACGCTTTTGCGTCTCCTCGATCTCGCACCCCAGCCTGTCCGCTACACGCCTTCCGATCGCGAAAAGCTCGTCGTTGTCCGGCACGGAGTCAACGAGCACGTCAACCGTGATGCCTTGGCTGGCAGTCCAACCCAACAGGCGTTCGTAGACCGGCCTTTCGCTGTTGCCAATGAGCACGACGAGATGCTTCAGCGGCCCTCGCTCGGGATCAACTACTTCAAGACACGCGTGCGCGACGTCGGTTGAAAAGGCTCTGTTGGTCTTCTCCATCAGTTCGCCGACGGAGCGCTCGATCTCGGCCAGCGCCTGCAACTTTGGCGACAGTCCGGGACTCGCCAAGTTTGCCAGTGCATCGAGCTCTTCCGAATCGAACCCCCAATCGCGCAGTTCGCCGAGCCGCTCGGCTAAGATCGGTGCGAGCCCTGGTCGCCGGGCCGAGGCCGCCAGAGGCGAGCCTTCCTCAAGGGCCTTGGCGCAGATATCGACCATTGCTCGCTGCTGCCCGCGCGTCACGAGGCGGCCGATCGGCCGGCCCTGCATTCTCAGCAGGCGGGCGACTAACGAGCCCAGAGGAACAATTTCAGTCTCCGCCCCGTCTTTCAAGAGGCTCCGGACAGCGTTGAGCTTTGCGTCCTCAAACGCCGTCACGACCGTCGAAGCGTTGACGATTTTGGCCAGCGCCGCTCGCAATCCGCGTCCCGAGGGCGCAACCCCGATTACGCGAAGTCGGCCTTCTGCCATAGTTCAGGTTGTATTATGTCGCCGAGCGAGAAACGGGTGTGGACTACCGGTCGAAAGATGATCGGCAATCTGTTGCCGCTGCTGCTGTCTGCGCCGCTGCTGTATCCGGCGGCGATAGCATTTGGCGACGGTGGCTTTCGTCAAGCGCCCTTCTACTACTGGCTAGGCGGATTTGTGGCGACGGCCTGGCTCCTTGTAGGCTTACTCGGCTTGACAGGCACCGGTGGAGCGCGGAACGAGATGGGACGCCGTCTTCACATGGAGCGGCCGTTCGACCAACAAGCAAAGGTGTTCGTCGGTTTCGCGAGGCCATCGTACAAGGGGTTGCTCGACGCTCACGAAGAGGTCGGTTTCCTCTTCATCCACGACGACGAGATCGAATACTGGGGCGAGACTTGCAAAGTACGCATCCGGCGGAACGATATCGACGAGATTCGCTTTCGGCCTAACCCGCACTCTTGGATCGGACTGGGACGGTGGATATGCGTCGAAGCCAATGTATCGGGAAAGCCGATCCGGCTGTTGGTCGAGCCGAGGCAGCGCGCCACGATGTTCGGAAACGTGCGCGAAGGGAAGAGGCTGCTCAAGGAACTGCGGGCCTGGCAAAAGCAAGAACCCCAGGCCGAAGCCCAGGGTCCTGCTTAGTTTTCAAGCGAGTCTTGAAAGACTTCGTGGTTAGCGGAGAAGCCCGAGAACTGCCGACGGGGCCGAGTTGGCCTGCGCGAGTACGGATAGACCGGACTGCATCAGAATCTGGAGCCTCGTGAAGTTCGTCATCTCCTGAGCGACGTCGATTTCTCGAAGCGTCGAGTCAGTGGCTGCCAGGTTCTCTCGTGCAACACCGAGCGCCCGGATGTTCGATTCGACAGTGAACCGCATGAACGATCCGATGTCGCCGCGCTGGCGGGAGATCGTGTCGATTGCGGAGTCGATCAGTGTCATCGCGCTGCTAGCGCCGCCAGCGGACGTGATGTCTAAGCTGCTGATACCGAGCGTGCTCGAGGACGCGCTGGCCAGAGCGAGCTGGGTCGTTTGACCAGCGTTAGCGCCGATCTGGAAAGTCGCCGAACCAGCCGTTACCTGTGCGGCGCCTACATACGTCGCAACAGCGTTACCGTCAGCCGTGAGCTTCACGGAGTTCAACGCGCTGTCCGTCATGGTCAGGCCGTCGTTGCCGTTCTGGCCGCCTGTGAAGACGACTGGGTTTAACACGCCGACTGTGACGCTCGCAATGGCGTCGATGCCTGCGTTGGATACGGAGCTCGCTACGGTCTGGATAATGCCGACCGAGTCGGTCAGGTTGACCTTGGAGAGCGAGCCGTACGTGTTCTGGTCCAGCTTGATCTGACCGTTGCCGCCGCCGAAGATTCCTTCTGCGCGCACGCCGGTCTGGCCCTGCACGGCGTTGATCTTGTTGATGACATCGCCGAACGTCTCAGTCGAAGATATCTCGATCGTGACGCCGTTGATGGCGAACGAACCGGAAACGCCGACTGCGAGCGCGAGGTACGTCGAGAGGTCTGCAGCAGCTGTCGCCTTGGTGCCAGTGTGGGTCGCCTGCGTAGCGGCGGTTGTTACGTCGACCGTCACTGCACCGTCAGCCGTGATCGACTGTGTGCCGACCGTTCCACCGAGGTAGATGCTGTCGATCTTCGCGCCGTTGACCACTGTCGCCTGAACGCCAGAGCTACCGTCGAGGAGCTTTTTGGTGCCGAACGCAGTGTTCGTGGCGATGCGATCGATCGAGGCCATGATCGAGTTGAGCTGGTTTTGGTTCGCTTGCAACTGCAAAGAGTCGAGCGAGCCTGAGAAGGCGACCGCCAGTGAGCGAGCATCGCGCAACAGTCGGTTGACTTCGTCGAGAGCGCCTTCAGCGGTCTTGGCGTAGTTTAGAGCGTCCTGGTTGTTCTTGAGAGCCTGGTCCATGCTAGCAATTTGTGCACGGAACTTCTCCGAAGCGATTAGGCCCGACGGGTCATCGCCTGCGTTATTGATTCGCAGACCGGTGGACAGCCGGGTTACAGATTGCGCGAGCAGCTTGCCTGTCATGTTCAGGTTTCGCAGCGCGTTCATCGCGGAAACGTTAGTATTGATTCGAAACGACATTTGTCTTCCTTGATATCTCTAAGTTGAGATTGATTTGGACGGGGCACAATCCGCCATCGTCATCCTGACTTCCGTCCAAGAGAAGACATTGGCCGTCGCGCAACAAGACTAACCTGTTAAAGTTACCAGGGCAGAAGAATCCTAGTATCTTTAACAGGATTAGGTATCAGGGTTGGAGAATTGATCTTCCTAGTATATTTACCAGGAAACCTTATTGATTAGGTAGAGGTGAATGTCCTAAGCACTAACGTTCTCAAACCTGCGCTGTTGCACACGCCTTGCTCCGCCTTCACAAGGAGCCGTGCCCCCGCATGGGCGCTACAGTGATGAGCCTCGTTTGACAGCGACGACGTCCAAATTGAACCTAAAGCGAGCCCTCTGGCGTTGTCAGAAGGGGCATCGAGTATGCATCAGGCACATCGATCAGTAGATGCTTACGGGGCCTTGATGGCCGGCAGGCCGCTATCATCGAGCGGAGTTGTCTTCAGAGGAAGCATCCAGGAAGGTGATCTTGAAAACAGCGAACCTTTCCATTATAGGTTACGGGCAGGTGGGATTGAGGGACCACGATTGTGGCCATGTATACGATCGCAGATGAGAAGGGGCATACAGTGCCGTAAGATCGGTTTCCCAGTATATATACCTGGATTCTGGTACAGTTGTTCGCATGGCGATTATGCTTGCCACGTGGGAGCGGCCGGGTGAAGTTGCGATCCGTGCCGCTGCAGATGCAAGAGCTGAGGGCGCGACAGTCATTCGGTGCCTCGAGCGGGGACTCGTGGTCGCGGAGGACGATCCTGAGCTGGTTGCGATCGGGCGCGGAGCGAGGCCAAACTGTGATGGCGACATCGAGCTGGACGCCGGCATCATGGATGGGCGCGACCTGAATTGCGGGGCGGTGTGTGCGCTCCGTGGAATCCTCCCGGCGATCACCGTTGCCCGACTCGTGATGGAGAAAACCCGGCACAACATGATCGCTGGCGAACAGGCTCGGCGATTCGCAATTGAAAACGGGTTCGCTCCACAGAACCTGATGACGCCGAAATCGATCGAGGATTACGAGGGCTACCTCGCGGACCCGGCGAGAGCTGAGCAGTACATTCACACGGTCGACGAGATTCCGCCTGATACGATAACGATGGTCGGCGTCGAGGACGGGAGGTTCAGCGCGGCTAGCTCCACAAGCGGGTTGGGCTACAAGATCCCCGGTCGGGTGGGCGACTCTCCGATCATTGGAGCCGGCATCTACGCCGACGACGAGGTCGGCGCCGCCGGGGCGACCGGTTGGGGCGAGGAACTCTGGAAGCACTGCGTTTCGGTTCGCGTCATCGACGCGATGCGCGCTGGCATGTCGGCGCAGACAGCCTGCGAATCCGTGATGCGCGAGATGGTCCGACGCAGGCCAGAGACCGGTGATCGGCACTGCGTCGTGTTTGCGCTCGCGAAGGACGGGAGCCACGGAGCCGGGGTAATCGGCAAGAAATTTGATCTTTGGCAATACCGCGACGGCGATATCAGTATGCAAAGCTATCAGCCGTTGGAACTTTAATGTCGAAGTTGATCGGAACCGCTGGCCATGTCGATCATGGGAAGACTACGTTAATCCAGGCCTTGACCGGAATTGACACAGATCGGCTGCCCGAAGAGAAAAGGCGCGGGCTCACGATCGACATCGGGTTCGCTTACATCGACCTGCCCGAAGTAGGCCGCGTGTCGATCGTCGATGTTCCGGGCCACGAGCGGTTTCTAACGAACATGCTGGTCGGCGCTTTGGGCATAGACGTAGCGCTGCTTTGCGTAGCGGCAGACGAATCGGTCATGCCGCAGACGGTCGAACACTTTCAGATTCTTGAGCTTCTGCCGGTTCAAAGGCTGGTCGTCGCAGTTACCAGGGCGGACCTCGCCGACAGCGACATGATCGATTTCACGAGCGAGGAGGTGGCGGAGCTGTTGGCGCCGACTCGCTTCAAAGACTCTCCGATCATCCCCGTCTCGGCAAAAGAGGGCAGCGGCCTTGACGAGCTTCGCCAGGAGCTGGCGAGGGCGTTCAAATCGGCTCCTGAAGCGGCGGCCGCGTCTTGGTACTTGCCGATCGACCGGGTCTTTACGGTGAAAGGTCACGGAGCCGTCGTCACGGGCACGCTGGCTCAGGGGAACGTTGAGACCGGCGCGAGAGCCGTCGTGATACCCGGCGATCTGCATGCACGGATTCGCTCAATTCACAGTCATGACGAGTCGTTGGAAGTCGGCAATCGGGGGAGCCGGACGGCGCTGAACCTCAGCGGCGTCAAGGCGGAGGATCTGCACCGCGGCCAAGCGGTCGGATCGCCGGGGGTACTGTTCGAAACTGAGCTGTTCGACGCTAATGTTCGATGGCTCAACCCTCCGCGTCATAGCGAACGAGTTCGTGTTTCGATCGGTGCGGACGAGGTAATTGCCCGCGCGTTCCTGAACGACTACGAATCCGACCTCGTCCAGCTGCGCTGTGAAAGGCCTGTCGCCGCAGCCAAGGGCCAGCCGTTGATCATCAGGAAATACAGTCCACCACGGCTGCTTGGCGGCGGCACGGTCACTGTGCCAGAGGCGGTGCTCAGGAGGAAGAGCGCGCAAATCGAAACTGTGGATGAGGGCCTTGACGAAGCAGAGGCGATCATCACGCTGGTCGGGAGGGCGCCGCACGGACTGGACACTGCGGACGTGTGCCGGTTGGTCGGCAAGTCGCAACAGGCGCTCGGCGGCGTGTTCGAAAAGCTCAAGGAAGAAGGGAAGCTCGTGGGCTTCGCCGGCTTATGGTTCGTTCCAGATCGATTCAGCGAATCTGTCTCGCTGTTCCTCAATGCCTTGAGATCGATTCACGAGCGCGAACCGACGAAGCTCAATCACTCTCGCGAACTGGCAGTGAAGAGCGCTGGCCTGCCGTGGTTGGGCAAGCCGCTAGATCGGATCATCGCGCACCTAGCGGCCCGCGGCGACTTGCGCGTCGCTGGAACGAACGTCGCGTTGGCGGCGTTCGAGGTGAAGCTGTCAGATCGTCAGGCGGCGCTGCTTGCTCGGGTAGCGCAGGAGCTAGAGGGTGCCGGCGTCTCCGTTCCGAACGCCCGCGCGATCGCAGAGTCGCTCGTTGTGCCGGTCCAGGCAGTCGAGCAGATCATCGGTGTCGGCCTCGAAGCCGGAGAACTCGTGCGGGTCGGCGACGGCCTCTTCTACACAAAGCGCCAGATTCAGCAGGTGACAGAAAAAGTGAGGGAGAACTTTGCCGACAAGAAGTTCACGGCGTCCGAGTTCCGTGGGATGCTCGGCACATCGCGCAAGTACGCGATACCGCTTCTGGAGTTCTTGGATGCCCGAGGGGTGACGAAGCGGTTTGGCGATACCCGGGTCGTGAACTAGAACAGCCGTAGCAGCGCGTCTTCAAGGCTCGGCGTCTTGACGACGACCGTTTCAACAGTGCCGTACCCTTGCGTGATCAATCGTGCGGCAAGCTCTTGGCCCTTTTCGGCCGTAACGATCAACTTGTTCCCCGATGCGCGAACGCCGAGCGCGAACGGCTCGACCATGGAGCGTACGGTACTCAGGTCGTCCGTCTCGATCGTGATCTCGGTCGGCTCCTGAGAATCGATCAAGTCTTGGACTGATCCAGCGTAAATCGGCTCGCCTTCTCGGAAAACAATGAGCTTGCCGAAACGCTCTGCAAGGTCTGGACGGTTGGTCGCAACCATGAATGCCGAACCCTCATCAGCGAGTTGGAACATCGCTTCGAGCGTACTCTCCAACTGCCAAGGGTCGAGGAGGTCGAGGTGGCCGTCGATGAGGATGATGTCGTCGTCGCAGACCAGACACGGCAGAAGGTCGCACGCGGCGAGCATCGAGCGCGGCATCTTCGACATGCTCTCGTTGCGAACGTCCCATAAGCCGAGAGCTGACAGCGCGAAAGAGATGCGCTCCCTCGGAACGTCCCGAGCGGCTGCCTTCGCAGCGCCAAACGGCGTCTGGCGACCTTTGCCCGTAGAGTACTCGGCCGCAAGAAGCGAACCGGCCAGCAGCGCAGATCCGCAAGCAGGAACCTCGTCGCCGGCCAGCGTGTCGAGGAACACGCTCTTGCCACCGCCAGCTGGGCCGATGACCGCGTAGATCTCGCCCTGGTGCAACTCCAGGTTGAGCAGCGGTCCGTCTTTGGCCAGCGCGAACCGATCCAGGACTAAAACGGGTTTGGCCATCGACTTTAACCGATCACGAGAAGCTCTTTGGTGTAGTGCGTCAGCAGTTCCGGGCCGCTGTCGGTGACGAGAACGTCGTCTTCGATCCGCACCCCACCAAAGCCCTCGATGTAAACGCCCGGCTCCACCGTCCAGACCTGTCCTGCCTCGATCGTGTCGGTGGAGCTTGAACTGAGACCGCCGTAATCGTGTACGGCGCGGCCGAGACCGTGGCCGAGTCCGTGGCCGAAGTACTTGTCAAGGTCTTTTTCGGCGAGAATCGATCGGGAAAGCTGATCGACGTCCTTTGCAGCGGTTCCTGGTTGCAACGCCTCTATCGCGGCAAGCTGCGCCTTCAAGACCTGGTCGTAGACCTCTCGGTGCCGCTCGGACGGCTGTCCGACTACGAACGTACGAGTGATGTCGCTGTTGTAACCTGCCTTGCGCGCCCCCAGGTCCAGCGTTACGAAGTCACCTTCCTGCAAAGTCCGATCGCCGGCTTGACCGTGCGGTTTTGCGCTGTTCGGGCCGCTGACCACGATCGGGTCGAATGCGATATCGGCCCCCTGCCGGCGGAGGAAGAACTCCAGGTCCAACTGAATGTCGAACTCGCTGCGGCCAGCCTGCATTCGACCGTGCAAGTACTCGCAGCAGGCGTCAGCGATTCCACACGCGTCGCGGATAAGGGCGATCTCTTCCGGAGTCTTGATCATGCGAAGCGGTTTGAAGAGGTCGGGTGAATCGGTCCACTCAACGCCTCCGATCTTGCTCCCCCAAGACTGCCAAGTTGCGTAGGATATGGAGGGCTCGAACGCGATCTTGCTGATCCCCAGGTCCGCCAGGCACTCGCCGGCGAACTGTTCGAAGGTCTTCGGCCTCTGGTACCAACGCACTTCAAATCCAGAGACTTCCTCGTTCGCTTGGATCGTGTATCTGCTGTCCGTCAAGAACAGCGCTTGATCGCCGGTTACGATCACGAAGCCGCTAGAACCTGTGAAACCGGTCAGCCAACCCACGTTCAGCAAGTCCGACACGAACGCTGCGTCGACGTTTTCGGCCGACATCTGACGGCGCAGCCGGTCGAGCGGCTGGCTCATACAACCGACTTCTCCATGTTTCGGAGCGCGGACATCGCTAGCAGGTAGCTGTCAGGCCCGAATCCGGCTATCGTGCCGACGCACACCGGCGCGATCACGCTGGTTTTTCTAAACTCCTCCCGCGCATTGACGTTCGACAGGTGAACTTCGACAACCGGCAGGCGCACGCTGGAAAGCGCGTCGCGCAACGCATACGAATAGTGCGTCAGTGCGCCGGGATTGACGACGATCGCGTGCGCCCACGTCCTGTGCTCGTGGATCGTGTCGATCAAAATTCCCTCGTGGTTGGATTGCAGGATTCGAACTTCTTGATCTAGCTCCTTCGCCCGATCCTGTATCGCGGCATCGATGTCGGCCAGCGGCATCTTGCCGTACATCTCAGGTTCTCTAAAACTCGTCAGATTCAGGTTTGGCCCGTGCAACACGAGCACGTTCATCTTAACTTCGCTCATCTTTGTCCTCAGGTGGGATGGCGTCTTCGACCAAGAGATGCGGTATGCCGTCGACTACCGGATACGCATAGCCACATTCGGTGCACACGAGTTGATCCTCGCGCTCGGCCAACGCCGGGCGGGTATCGCATCTCGGGCAAGCAAGGATTTCTAAGAGCTTCTTGTCCATCAGCCGATCACTTTGCGGTAGACGTCGATCGTGCTACGCGCCGTCTTGTCCCACGAGTATTCGCCGAGGCGAGATCGCCCTCGTTGACGCAACTGCTCTAATTTACTCGAATCAGCCAGAACATCGGCGATCACGGCTGTCCAATCGGCTGCGATCCAAGAAGTCACGACCTCGGCAGCGTCGGCCGCGATCTCCGGAAGCGCTCCCCCGCTGCTGCAGACTACAGGGCAGCCGCAAGCCCACGCTTCGAGCAGCGGGATGCCGAACCCCTCATGAAAGCTGGGAGCAACGTAGAGGTCGGCACACTGGTAGAGCGCGGTGAGCTGCGTGTCCGAAACGTATCCGGTGAACTGCGTTCGTTGGTGGTCTGCCAGATCGCCCCAACCGGCCTTGCCGGTCACGACCAACCGGTGCGGAACGGTTTCTGGCAATCCGGCGCACGCCTCGATCGCAAGACGGATGTTCTTCCTCGGCCAGCGGGTCCCTACCGTGAGAACGTACGGGCCGACGACACCGAGGTCATCGCTCACGATGCGCCTTGCTTCCTCGGCGGGCATCGGCTTGATGTTGTCGCCGAGCGCGTTGTAAGTCACGTTGACCTTCCCTTTTGATGCGGGTATGAACCGCTCCAACTCCGATTTGGAGGTCTCCGAAACCGTGATGACCTGCCTCGCGCGCTTGACGGAAGCAGGCACCTGCCACCGCAGCAACAGGCGATCCTTCAGGCCGAACCACTCGGGGCCGATGAAGAATGAGACGTCGTGTATGGTCGTGACCGCCAGATTGCCGCAGAGCGGCGATACGTTGTACTGAGTGTGGATCACGTCGGCGCCTTGCCGCACCGCCGCCCTGGGAAATGTAACGAGGCTCCAGAGCCGATCGTGGCTCGCTGGAAGATGAATCCACTCAAAATCCGGCGTTTCAGGAGCATTTGCGGGTTTTGAGGCGTTGGAATAGAGCAGAATTCGGAGATCGGCGGCCACATCGGCCAACCCGCGCAGAAGCCCGCGCCAATAGCTTGTGTCGCCAGTGCTGCTGCGGCAAATTAGCCTTGCGTCTATGGCGACAGTCGGTGTTTTCATCGGAAAAGAGCCAAGTTGGGCATTGGCCTGGGAATTGCTTGAAATTGAACGCAACGACAGTGTATTCGGAGGCGGGCGATCGTTGCCCGTGAACGCATGAAAGAACGGAAGAAACCGATCCTATTGGTCACAGCCATCGTCGTCCTGCTCGGGGTCATCATGGTCATCAACGCTACCGGAATGTTTGGAAGTAACAAACCGGAGAGCGTGGACGCACCTCCTGAGCAGATCAGCCCAGCTCAGAACGCCAGCAACCTCGATCGAGCCGAAGCGATAGACAGGCTGAAGGCGGCCGCAAATATAGGCAACAACAGTGCGGACGATGTCGCGGCAGATACCGTTGCCTTCGCGGTTCCAGAGAATCCGACAATAGAGATTCCTAGATCGACCGGGATTAAGCAGAAGCCGGATGAGGACAGCATTGCCGGACAGTGGTGGACCGATGACTCGCACTCGAAGGAAGTTGCCGAAGATATCGAACGGAAACGCGGCGGTCAGTAGACCTTTTCCGGGAAGATTGTGAGCACTCCGTCGTCGGTTTGTGAGCGTTGAAAACTGACTCCGAACGCCTCATCGAGCCTCATGTCGGAAATCGTTTCGCCCGTGTTTCCTGACAGCCAGATCCTGCCCTGATGCAACACAACCGCCCTTTGGGAAAACCGGGCTGTCCAATTCAAGTCGTGCATGGCAACCAAGATTCCGATTCCTTCAGCAGCTAGCTCCAAGATTAGGTCGCCGATCTCTAGCTGGTGTCGCACGTCGAGGTGTGAAGTTGGCTCGTCCAGCAGCATCAAGCTGGTTTCCTGAGCAAGCGCCCTAGCGATGAGCGCGCGCTGGCCTTCGCCGCCGCTCAATTCGCTGACCGGTCTGTCTGCCAGGTCGATGCAGTCTGCGCGCACCATGGCGCGCTCGGCTGCGGCGCGGTCCTCCGGCGTTTCGAACAGGCCGTCCGAGTGGGAGATGCGCCCCATCAAAACGATCTCGCGGACGGTGAAGTCAAACGTTGGGCTCTCGGACTGCGGAACGTAGCCGAGCAGGACCGCCACTTCGCGAGGCTTCATGTCTGCGATTCTTCTTCCCCCAAGCATCACCCTTCCAACTAGCGGAGGGATCGCGCCCGCAAAGGTCTTAAGCAGCGTGCTCTTCCCGCTCCCATTGGACCCGAGCAGCGCGACAACCTCCCCTCTGTTGATTTCCAGATCGATTGCGGTCAGCACGGTCCGGCTGCCGTATCCGCAGACAAGTCCTGATGTGCGGATGAGCGGGTCAAGCGATTCCGCCATTCATTACCCCACTGGTGAAAGCTCGGTACATCGTCGCGTACGCTCCGCCCTTTGCCATCAGCTCGGTGTGCGATCCCGTTTCGACTACAACACCTTGCTGCAGCATGACGATCCTGGTAGCCCGCGATGCGGTGGTCAGCCGGTGCGCGATCAAGAGGGTCGTTCTTTCGTTCATGATCTCATCGAGAGCTTCTGTCACCAGGCTTTCGCTGTGCGCGTCGAGGTTGCTGGTCGCCTCGTCGAGCAGCAGCAGCTTTGGCTGACGGATGATCGCCCGCGCGATCGCCAGTCGCTGTCCCTCGCCTCCGCTGAGGCGCACACCACGCTCGCCTAGCTCCGTCTCGTACCGGTCATCGGTCGCATCGATGAAGACGTCTGCGTGCGCAGCTCTGGCGGCCCCTTGGATCTCTTCGTCGGTCGCATCCGGCTTTCCGAGCCGCAGGTTTTCTGAGATCGACCCAGCGAAGAGGAAGGTCTGCTGCGGCACGACGCCGATCTGCGATCTGTACCACTGCCCCTTCAGTTCGCGAATGTCTACTCCGTCAAAGAGAATCTGCCCGTCGGTCGGGTCGTAGAAACGCAACAGCAGATCGGCGACCGTCGATTTGCCCGCGCCGCTCGGCCCGACCAGCGCCAAGGAAGTCCCCGGCTCGATCGAGAAGCTGACGTTATCGAGAGCTTTCGTACCGTCCGGATAGCTGAACGAGACGTTCTTGAACTCGATTCTTCCTTCAGGGGATGCGATCTCGCGTGCGTCGGGGGCGTCCCCCATCGTCTCAGACGCGTCGAGCACCTCTTCGTAAATGCGGTCCGTCGCCGCCTGCACCTGCGCTAGGGTCTGGTTCAACTGGCCGAGGTTCCGAAAGCCCTGATTGATTATGTCGAGCGAGTACAAGAACGCAATGAGGTCTGGAAGCTCAAGGCTCCCCTGTACCACGAGGTATCCGCAGACGACTAAGGTCACAGCCAGCGCGGTGGCTCCCAGAAACTCGACCATGGGGCGCAGCTTCGACATCCTCTTGATCGCCGCTGCCTGGCGCTCATACCAGCTGTCGACCAGTGCGGCAAACTTGCCCGTCACGGCCTTCTCTGCGCCGAACGCCTTGACGATCCGTGTACCGGCCAGCTGTTCGTGCATCATCGCCGTCAGCGTCCCCAGGCTCTCCTGCACGTCAGACTGCGCGGTCTTCATCTTCCGGGCGTTGCTCTGGATGAACTTCGCCATGACCGGGAACACGAGGATCGCGACCAGCGCGAGCTGCCACTGGAAGTAGAACACCATGCCAACGCCGATCAGGATTTTCAGCGGACCGTCGATCGCGTCCCGCACCGAACCGACCGCGATCTGAAATACGTTGACGTCGTTCGTCAGCGTGCTTTGGATCGAGCCGGACCGTTTCTCGTTGAAGTAGCTGACCGGCAGTCGCTGAATCTTCTCGAACAGCCGAATCCTCATGTCTGCGCCCAGTCGTGCAGCGGCCTTTCCGAGAAGATAGATCTGGCCGCGCGCAAGGAAGTACCGAACGCCGAACACGACGACGACACCTGCGGCGAGCAGCATCAGTCCGTCCTTGTTCTTGTCTTCGACGAGACCGATCAGCTCCTTGATGAGGAGCGCCGTCACACCGAGCAGCGCCGCCGCACCCGCCGAACAGAGAAGTCCAGCGATGACCATCCGCTTCTGGCGGACGATCTCCGACCAGATGCGCTCGTCGATCCGACGCTTGAGCCAGTTCATGCTTCGCCTAGAACTCCGCCTGGCCGACGGCGCGGTGGAACGGGATGACGTCGCGGATGTTCTTCATCCCGGTCAGGTACATCATCAGCCGCTCGAACCCCAGCCCGAACCCCGCGTGCGGCGCGGAGCCGAAGCGCCGCAAATCCAAGTACCACCAGTACGCCTCTTTCGGCAGCCCCATCTCTTCGATGCGCGACTCCAGCTTGTCGAGCCGGTCCTCACGCTGCGAGCCGCCGATCAGCTCGCCGATCCGCGGGACCAGAACGTCCATCGCGCGCACGGTTTTGCCGTCGTCGTTGCCGTACATGTAGAACGCCTTGATCTGCTTCGGGTAGTCGACGACGATCGCGGGCTTGCCGATCTTCGTCTCGGTCAGCCACCGCTCGTGCTCGCTCTGCAGGTCGCTGCCCCACTCGACGGGGAACTCAAAGTTCTCGCCGCTCGCCTTGAGCATATCAACCGCCTCTGTATAGGTTATACGCTCAAAATTTGACTTTACAACGTGATTCAGAGTCTCCAAAAGCTTAGGTTCGATCCGCTTGTTGAAAAAATCCAGGTCGTCGGAGCAGTTGTCGAGACAGTCCTGAACGATCTCTCGGACGAACTCCTCAGCGAGGTTCATGTTGCCCTCGATGTCGCAGAACGCCTGCTCCGGCTCGATCATCCAGAACTCGGCGAGGTGACGAGATGTGTTCGAGTTCTCTGCGCGAAACGTCGGGCTGAACGTATATACGTTGGTCATGCCGAGGCAGTAGCTCTCGACGTTTAGCTGTCCGCTGACGGTGAGGAAAGACGGCTTGCCAAAGAAGTCGTCCGCCGGGTCGTCGCTCTTCAGTCGGTACTTTCCGTCCTCGACATCGAGCGCCGTCGTGACGTGAAACATCTCGCCCGCACCCTCTGCGTCGCTCGCCGTGATCATGGGCGTATGGATCCACGAGAACCCGCGGTCTTGAAAAAACTTGTGCACTGCCCAAGACGCCCGATGCCGCACGCGAGTCACCGCGCCGAAGCTGTTGCCGCGCACCCGCAAGTGCGCGATCTCGCGCAGGAACTCGAACGACGCTCCCTTCTTCTGCAGAGGATAACTTTCCGGGTCGGCCGGGCCGTAAACTTCCAGCGCCGTCGCCTTCATCTCGATCGCCTGGCCAGACCCCGGCGACTCGACGAGCTCGCCGTCGAACCGCACACAAGCGCCGGTAGTGACCTTCTTCAGCTCCGCCTCTGGCAGAGAGCCGACGTCGATCACGACCTGGAAGTCAGCAAAGCACGACCCGTCGTTGAGCTGGACAAAATGAACGCCCTTGCTGTCGCGCCTGGTCTTCACCCAGCCGTAAGCGCTGACGACCTCGCCAGGAGACGACGCCAACAGGTCGCGCAGATACGTGCGACGGTAGTCCATTCGAAGCGCGATTGTACCGTTAGCCCCTTGAGATCGGACCGGGTCTCGGGGCCGACCAGGGCGAACCCGGCGTCGTGGGAACCGCATCGAGCCTGGACGACCGATTTCGGCAAGCAATCGGCTCTGATGCCGTACAATAGTTGAGGGCTCGAATTACGAGCCGGGACGGGAAAAGATGAAGAACCATACTATTTCGATTTGTGTCGGCGTACTGGCCGCTTTCGCCATCGCGGGCTGCGGCGTGTCCGACAAGGACGTAATCGGCAGTTGGACGGGCAAGCCCACATCAGCAGGCGCTAGCGGCGGAATGGCTAGCGCGTTCGCGGACATGATGTCAGTCCAGCTCGAACTGAAGAGCGACCACACGTATACCATGATGATGTTGATCTTCCCAGTCGAAGGATCTTGGAAGGTGAAGGGCAACACGGTGATCTTGACCAGGGAGTCGTTTATGGGTATGTCCTCAGACGAGCTTGCGCGCGCGCGCGGCCAGTCGGGTGCGGATGAACCGATGGTGCTCAGGGTTTCCAAGGACAGGAAGACGATGACCGGAACTGACACTAACTCAGCCACGTCAGCAGAGCTCGTGTTCACGCGTAACTAATAGCGCTGCTAATTGAGCAGCCAAGTTGTGCGTCGCCGCCGATGTTGCGTCGAATCCTGGACAGGTGATTTGAGCAACCCACGGCGCTGAATGTCGTAACATCGGTAGGGGCTACGGGAGTTAGCCGGGGAGGGTTTGAAAATGAGAAAAAACTGCATAGCTTTTTGTGTCGGCATACTGGCCGCCCTTGCCATAGTCGGCTGCGGCGCGTCCGACGAGGACGTGATCGGTAAATGGACGGCCAAGGGTCGCGCGGCGATGGACGACGGAAATATGTCTCCCGGAATGGCGGACGTCGCTGAGATGATCGCGGACATGAAGTCGACCAAGCTCGAACTGAGGAAGGACCACACGTTCACAATGGACGGGTACTTCGCTGCGAAAGGAACATGGAAGCTCAAAGGG
Organism: Armatimonadota bacterium; assembly: GCA_022563855.1. NCBI lineage: Bacteria > Bacillati > Armatimonadota > Armatimonadota bacterium. The sequence continues at coordinate 89,241 of JADFMN010000007.1, read as the reverse complement.
AACGACCTGACCCTGTCGATGACCGAAGTACGCGGGCTGGCAAGCGAGAGACAAACGGTGTTGCACCTGTCGGAGGACGGAAGGACTCTCAACGGAGACGATCAGTTCTTCAGCAAGGTCACGGAGATCGCGTTCACTCGCGACGACGGCTAGCTCTCGCGCTCTGTGTCGCATTCGGTCGCCACGTCGCGCGTCGTCGTACTCATCGAACTGAAGGAAACCGTCGTATACTGTCCGTAGGCTGCAATGTAGCCTGGAGACCTCACGTTGAAATCCACGAATCTCGCCTTGGCGTTCGCCGCTCTTCTCGCAATCCAGGGATGCAGCAGTACAAATGTGTTGCCAGTGCCGCCGCGTGTATCAGAGCAGGACGTTGTCGGCAAGTGGACTGGGAAGATTAGTCTGTCCGAGGCAGCCAGCAATCGGGCTGCAGAGCAAACGGCGGATGACGTTGCGGGGAAGCAAGCGTTGGAGATGATCAGCAAGTTGCAGTTTCCCACCGAGTTGAGGCCCGATAAGACGTTTTCACTCGTAATGCTGTTCATCGAGTTCACGGGAACGTGGAGCCTCGACGGCGAAGCGGTCCACGTGAGGTTTGAGGGCGTCAACAATGAGCAGGTCGCCAAGGCGATGGAGCAAGGCGGCGGCCTGTTCGGCGATCGCGAGTTCGTACTGACGGTGAGCGAGGACAAGATGTCGATGTCGGGTTCGCCAGAGGGCGATCCGGGTACCGTATTCACGTTCGTGAAGGTGGTAGATGAGGAGGAGATCGACGATGAACCCTAGCTGCCGGGCTGGTCGCGGGCTGCGGCTCAGGAGTTAAGGGAAGAACGTCGCGAACGCGTACGGCTTGAGGCCACCGAGGGTGGCAAGACGATGGAAGCGCCGGATCCGAACTTCGACGGCCTATCGCTCAAGTTCGATAAGGGTTCCTGAACATGATGCGTGTCGCTCGCACGACAGTCAGATTGCGCCCAACCAGGCAATTGTTCCAGGTTGGCGAGAGCCTGATTGCGGAAAATTAAGTTGGGGTAACAAGATGACTGTCAATTGGAGACATGGGATCAGTGCGCTAGCAGCTTTGGGCGTGCTTGGCGCGCTCAGCGGGTGCGGGACTGGAATCGTGAGCGTAGTGGATCAAGATTACGATTTTAAGGCACTCGATTCATACTTGGTCGATAGAGACGATGTCGGCCTGGCGTTTGCCAAGCCCGTAAGGTCCGAGACCGGGACTGCTTATGCCACAGGTGGCTCCGACGCCGCTGGTGCCAGCACGCCGACGCACAAGGTGTCCACGGCGTCCTGGTCGGCAAGCGACTTTGTCGGCGAGTGGATCGGCAGCATCGACATGAGCGACGACAGCGAGTCGTTCGAATCGACCGGCGATCCCGAACAGGACGCGATGATGCGAGAGATGGGCGAGGCGATGGCGGGCGCGCTCTCGGGCATGATGCAGATGCCGCTTTCACTGAAGAGCGACGGCACGTTCTCCATGGTCATGGTCGTGTTTCCAATCGAAGGGACCTGGTCCGTCGAAGGAAACTCGATCACCTTGGAGCCCGAGACGGTAATGGGCATGACTCAAGCGGAGATGACACGCCAAGACCCGTCCAAGTCGGAAGATTGGGAGTCGATGGATCTAACGGTCATGGAAGACGGAACGCTTGAGATGGTCGATCCCGACAACCCCAGCAGCGTCATGATCTTCGCACGGAAGTAAGCAGAAGCGATCGAAAGTTCAACGGGGCAGCCACTTGTTGGCTGCCCCGTTCTTCGTTTAACCGGCCTTGGCCTCTTCTTTGACGTACGTTCCGTCGATGATCCTTTGATACGAACCGTCGGCGTGCCACTTGTCCAACTGCTGCATCCGGTGAACCGGCATCGGGTGAGTCGCGGTCATGCCGTACAGGTAAAAGATCAGGATCTTCCCGATCGCGTCAGAGAGATTCATGTCCTGGTAAGTGCGAGCCTGATCCAGGAACGCTTCGACGTTCGCCTCTCCGGACATCCGGCTCGGGCCGTGCGCCATCGCCAGGAGCGAAGTGCTCGATATGTCAAAGCTCTGGGAGCACAGCATTCCCGAGCGGTCGCAACTGATCTCCGCCTGTCGCGACCACTCGAAGAAAGCCGCCAAGAGCGCGATCTGGGCCGCGTCGCCGAGCCCGAACGTGCGGCGCGCGATGAGCTCGAGCAGCGGGATCAGCACGATGGCGACCGACTTGTACAGCACGTGGCCGCATTTGATGTGGCCTAGCTCATGGCCCATCAAATGGTACATCTGCTCGTCGTCGAGCGTGTTGATGATCGCGCTGCGAATCGTGATGTACGGCCGCTCCACGCCGCCGGTGTGCGCGTTCGGGAACGGGTTGCTGGTGACGTACAGCTCAGGCTTCGGCATGTCGAGCACTTCGCAGCACTCCCCGAGGATGCCGTCCAGAGTGCCGAATTGCTTCGGCCCGCAGCGAACGCTGGTGCCCATGTTCCAGCAGTACAGCCACCGGTCCGCGCCGATCTCGTAGAACTTCTTGATCGCGATCGGGAGCAGCGGGATCTTCTTCAGCACGTTGAGCGCCTTTCGGTCGGTGTCCGCCTGGAATGCCTCGTGGCTGATGTTGGGAAGCGTCTTGCGTGCCATGTACAGACCAGTGTACGGCAAGTCGCCTAACGTGCGTTGCAAGGCCCGGGCGAACTGGGACTCGCCGCAGCGCAATTTCTAGCCCGTATCGCTGGCCCTAACAGCCTGGCTCGGCTCTCAGACCCGAGCCAGGCTGCGGCACAGCGGCTACATATGGAAGTCGTGGTCGCCGTAGCAGGTCTGCACGTAGTCCACCTGTGAGGCGAAGCTGAAGTAGTGCGTCCCTAGATGGAAGATCATTTCAGCGACGGCCATCTCACCGAACGGAGACGGGACCGTCGCCCCAAACCTCTCTGCCGACAGTCCGTTGATGACCGCTATGAGATTTGTGTGGCTCTCTTCGATCGCGGCCACGACTTTCTCGCCCGTGTCGATCTCGGCTTCCGCCTTCGCCATCATCGCCATCATCTCGTCCATCTCGGGCATCGGGTCGCTGCTTCCCTCTATCATGCCCGCTAAGCCGTTGTTCATAACAGCGAGGTGCGCGCCGATCTGAATCGGAGTCTTTGCCGAGGGTGATGGCGTGTAGTTCAGTTTGTCGTCTCCGACAGCGCCGAACGTCTTCAGGAACCGTCCTTTGCCAGCTTCTGCAAAGCCGACGGCATGCCCGATCATCTCGGTGTGGCTAGCTCTTTGTAACGTATCGCTCATAGTTCTTGTCCTAGTTTTGGAGTCTACCGAATTCCCTACTTGCCCCAGCGCGATGCGGTTTCCAGGGTCCCGGGACACCGGTGGTAGCATCACAGCATGCCCCAGCGCATCTTCCTCGTTGACGCATTCGCGCACGCGCCGTTCACGGGCAACCCGGCGGGGGTCTGCCCGCTCGACGCGCCGGCGGAAGAGCAATGGATGCAGGGCGTCGCGTTGGAGATGAACCAGGCTGAGACCGCGTTCTTCTGGCCTGAGGGCGACCGCTGGGGCTTGCGGTGGTTCACGCCGGTGGTCGAGGTCGACCTCTGCGGCCACGCGACGCTGGCGAGCGCGCACATCATGTACGAGACCGGATTGCTGCCATCGAGCGACCCAGCTCGGTTCATGACCAAGAGCGGCGAGCTGGTCTGCACCAAAACCGACGGAGGTATCGCCATGGACTTTCCTTCGGAGATGCCGGAAGGGGTCGATCCGTTTCCTGTGTCAAAAGCGATCGGCGTAGAGCCGACTTGGTTCGGCGCGAACCGTATGGACTGGTTCTTCGTGCTGGAGTCGGAAAAGCAGGTGCGGTCGCTTGCTCCGAACTTCCGTGAGATCGCCGATCTTGGCGAACGCGGAGTGATCGTCACCGCGCAGGCCAACACATCGCCAGAGACCGGCGACAAAACGCCCGCTGACTTCGTCTCACGCTTCTTCGCTCCGCAGAGCGGCATCGACGAAGACCCCGTGACCGGCTCCGCGCACTGCGCCCTCGGCCCCTTCTGGTCCGCCCGCCTCGGCAAAAAGACCGTCGTCGGGTATCAGGCCTCCCGCCGCGGCGGGTTCGTTACTGTCGAAAACCGCAACGACCGCGTGAACCTGATCGGCAAAGCGCAGACGGTTTTTGTCGGCGAGCTGAAACTCTGATACAATCTCAGCATGAGGATGTGGGGGCTGGTCGGAGTTCTGTGCCTTTGCACATGCGCGCTCGCACAAGAGCAGCGAATAACACTCACCGTGCCTGGCGCGACGCCGCGTAACGCCATCGCGCAGATCGCTGAGCTAACAGGTGAGAAGCTAGAGGTCGCAGACAACATCAACCTCTGCACGCTCGTCTTGCGCCTCGACGACGTTTTGCTCGAAGACGCGTTGAGCAAGATAGCAGAAGTGACTATCGGGTATTGGGCCAAGGTCGGCGACAGGCGGATTCTTCGGCTCGATCAAGAGCGGACAAATTCAGCGCGCGCAGAATCCCTCGAGTTGATGAAGACGTCGATAGAGGAACAGAATGCGCGCGCTCTGGAATCGCTCGAACCGTGGGAGACGTACCGCCACAAACTGCCCGGATTGGCGACGCAAATCGGCGAGGTGACGGCTGGTGGTTATACGAATAACGAGTGGTACGGAAAACTGGAACCACTTCGTGAAAGCGGCGTCGAGAGCAGACTGCTCGTTCGAATCGCAGCTGCATTGTCCGTAGACGACATGCTCGATCTAGAGTCCGACGAGCGCGCCGTGTACTCGAACCGGCCGACTTCCATGCAGCGCCCCATGCCAGCAGGCGCGAAGGCGGCGATCGATCAGTTTCAAGTCGAGTACGCGGAGTGGCAGCGCGTTGCGGTGGAATCGCTTCAGCAGTATCCAGTCCTGGTGCAGCCCGACCCGCGCCTTTTCGTCGATGTCGCCGAGAGTCCGCCTAGTCACTTCGTGCTTGATGTCATTCATCTGGACTACGTCGATGCGTTAATGATGTATTTGCACGTTTATGACGACAACGGCCAACAAGTCTCCTATGCAACGTACAGAATACCGCTGACGCCCACCGTCGCTTCCGTACAACCTCTGGAGCTTCCAGACATTGAGCTGACGCCTGAGGAGCTGCAGTTTTCGGCGTTGATGTCGAGCCTGTATAACAACTTCCTGCCCGACGGAAGATCTGTCGGCGAAGTTGCGGATACGTATCTCCGAAGACTGTCGAACGCGGACACCGACGACCCGATCTCATACCATCCCGGGCCGATTCTTCTCAAAGCGGCCAAGCAGAGCGGCAGAAATTTGGTGGCGCTGATTCCGGATGCGGCGTTTTATCAGATGGCCAGTATCAGGAGCCCGGTGATGCCTGGACTATCCGGAGCAAGCCTTGAACAGCTCATTCATCAGGACTGGCGTTGCTCTGCAGCGCAGGACGGCGTTTGGTTGGTTGTCGCGCCAAGAAACCCAGAGGCCGCACGAAAAAACTACCTGAGAAGGGAGCCGCTGGCGCGTCTTGTCCGCTCGTTCACCGCTGATCGGTCTGTATCGCTTGAAAGCGCGTTCCGCTACGCCAAGGAGCAGGAAGGAGGGCTGGCGTTCAGGGACATTGAAGCGCGGCTAGTGTGGTTGGCGTCACCGATCGCGAGCAATTACGGTGCAGACAATCTCGTCAGTTCTTTATCGGAGAGCCCGCTCAAGTTCCTCGGCGAACTGAGCGATGAAGAGTTCCAGAGCGCGTCAACATCTCGCGGTGTACAGATTGGCTTGTTGAACAAAGACGCGAGGGACTCGCTGGCGTCTTGGCTGTTCGCCCATCGAAATCGCATGTGGGGCATTCAGCACTCCCGCCGCGAGCCAGTACCGTACAACGAGTACAAGTTCGATACTCCGTCGTGGATCGAACGTAATGCATCCGATGCACTGCCACGAGGCATCCCGGCAGGCTCCACGTTGCGTGTGTGGACCGAAGAGAAAGTTCTTCTGCTGTTCAAGATTGAGGATGTGAGAGTGGTCGTCAGCGAAATCAAAGAGAATGCTGGGTGGCGGTTGCTCGAAGACGGGGCGACCGGTCGAGCGCGCGACCTGCAGCCAACAGAGCTGACGGTCGTGCATCTGGTGTTCACGTTCGGGCCCGACGTCACAGTGGACTACACGCTGGAGGTCGTTCCGGCAATCGGCGCAAGGTGGTTTACGCTGGATCAGCTACCGGCCGCTCTCCGAGACGAATTGGCGCTGCTAAGAGATGAGGCCGCCAAGCAGCGCGAATCGGGTGTATTCGACCGCGGACGATCACGGCCGCCGCCCAGGCAATGAAAGTGCGCTCGCTGGCGTTTCGGCCAGTGAGCGCACATGTAAACCGCTGCTGTTTCGGTCACGAGACCGACGAACGAAGTCGTGCTATGCCGCGGACTTTGTCGCCGCCTTCGAAACTAGGCTAACGTTGATCTCGATCTCTCCGATTTCGTCGATCTTCATCGGAATGACGAGCGCGGGAGCGTTCAACGTAGCGATCTTGACGTTCGTGCCTTTGATGATCGTCGGCGGCGTGATCTGGCATTTGAAACCTTGTTCGGAGAGCAGCGTCATGCTGTTGCCGCTGATCATGTTGCCGAGTTCGGCGATCGCTGACGCGGCGAGCTGATCAAACGTCACGATGGTTTGACCAAGCATTTTCGACGCAATCTTGTCGGCCGTCACGATGGACATTCCGTAGATGACTTGGCCCTCGATGTCGCCGGTTATCCCGCAAACGATGTTCACTTGCTGTGAAGTGAACACTTGCGGTCGTGCGCTCAGTTGTCCGCGCTCTGGCGTTGTACCAAGCAGCTTCTCAAAGACGCCGAACGATGCCTCGACAAACGGACTAATGTATTCAACTTTCATGGTATTCCCACGATTGCAGTCTTAGTTACGCCGCCGCGTCCAGTTTGCCGAGCGCCTCTAAGACGCGCTCAGGTTGGAACGGCTTGACGATGAAATCCTTCGCTCCCGCTTGAATGGCCTCTACGACCATTCCTTTCTGTCCCATGGCCGCACACATGACGACGTTAGCGTTCGCGTCCAAGGACATGCTACTGCCTTGTCGAACTAGCTCGATAGCCAGTCCCTCAGCATGCGAAGAATGAATGGCGAGTCGTCGATCGTTACAACTCTCAACATCAGCCCGCAAGCTCCTTGAACATCGATTCGTACTCTTCGTAGGCCACGACAAAATTGTCGGTGATTTGATCGAGATCGTCAGGTTCGATTTCGAGTCGCTCAAAGCATTCGCTGAACAGTTCGTAACGCAAGCCGTCGCCGCCGAGGCCAAGGCCCATCGTCATCGTCAGGTAGCCGCCGATATGAACGCAGTCGATGATCGGCAGAGGCGGTTTGGCGTCGTTCGGACGATGGTGGTATCTGATCGCTGCAACGATGTCCTCTGGGAGGTTCCAATTACGTCCAAGGTACTCGCCGACTTCCGTGTGGTCGAAGCCGAGGATTCGTCGCTCGGCTGCATCAAATGCGATCCCCTCCCGCTCTGCGTAGTACACGATCGCCTTCAACTTTGAGCCGATCCAAACGTTGAGTGCGACCTTGCCAATATCGTGCAGAAGGCCGGCGGTGAACGCTGCGTCGGGATCGCATCGTTTGCTCAACGTCGCTATGGTCTTGGCGCCTAGAGCGGTGCCGAACGAGTGGTTCCACATTTCCTCAGGACCAAGCCCGTAGCCGTTTAGCGACTTGCTCATCCACGGGTACGTCGCAGCGACTATCGCGAGGTTTTTCACCGTCCTCATGCCGAGAACGACGACGCTCTCTGGAAGATGAACGATCTGCCGAGGCATGCCGTAGTAGGCGCTGTTGGCCAGGCGAAGGACTCTCACGCTCAGGGCTTGGTCCTGCGCAAGCACGTTTGCCAACTGCTCTGCCGATGAGCTGTTCTGTTCGGCCAAGTGCATCACCCGCAAGGCGGCGTTCGAAAAGCTCGGCAGGTCGGCCGTCTTTTCGACGATGTCCTTCAGGGTGATTACTGCGGACGACATTTGATGTTCCTTAAGCAGCCGTCATTCTGCAGAGCAGCGCCTCACCTGCCCTCACCGTTCTGACCCAGACTTCTCCTGACTTCACGCACAGGCTCAAGCTCCGTCCGTCGGTGCCGCCGACGTCAAATCCCAGGCACCGAAGGTCCAGTTTCTTGATCGCTGCCTCGACCGCCTTGCTGTTCCGGGCTCCGACGTTGATCCTGTCGGGTAGCTTGGAGCCGAAGCTGAAGACGCTGGCTCCGCCCGCGTAAGCGACAACGATTCGCTTGCGAGCCGCTCCTTCTTTTTCCATCAGGCGAATGATTTCAGGAACGCCGGTGTCTGCAAACTTGCCTAACCTGTCTATCGGTCGATCCGGGAACCGTGCTGGGAGCATTATGTGTGCGAGCCCGGCGACTTGAGCATCTGAGTCGTAAGCTACGAGGCCGACGCAGCTGCCCAGGCCCAGGCAGCAGAGGTTCGCTGATCCCGTGGCAATCTTGATTTCGGCCATGCCGACCATCAGGCGGTTGCCCGTGGCGACCACTAAGCGATCTCCTCCAGTCGTAATCCCTTGAAGAACTTGTGGAGGCTGTCAACTGCCGGAATATAGAGGAAGTAGCCGCCGGTCTGTTGTTCTCCGAGGGAAGTCAGCTCCGTCTCAATAGCCAGGGCGACGACCTCGCTCATCTCCGCCTCCGCCACGATAGAGCTCACGATGGAGTAGCAGTTGTCGACTGCAACGAGCGGTGGACTGGCATATACCCTAAGGCCGCTCATGTCGGAAATTGCATTCATGAATGCGGAATTGATGATGTTCCCCGTTTCAAGCATCGCCGATGCGGCAAGCTCGTCGATTTCACTGGCATCTTGTGGATAGTCGCCCAACAACATTTCCCAAAGGACTTGCGCCTTTTGCCACGGAAATATGAATGCCATGTGGCCTTCCACATCGCCCGTGATCTGCATATACACGCCAACAGCGACTTCGTCGGTCCCCCCAATCATCTCAGGGACGCTCTCAAGATTGACCGTTCGGACGCTCGGAACATCCATCGTGAACCGGTGTCCCGTCAGTTCGGAGAGGGCAGTAGTAGCGTGTCCGAGGCCGATGTTCGCCATCTCCTTGATGGCAGACATCTCCATCCGTGAAAAATTAGTCCCAGCGAGTTCCATTGCAATCACCCAAGCAGTAGCGGCAGAAGCGATGGATATCGGATTCGCACCGCCGATTAGGTCGTTCCACAATTCCCTCGAATGTACATCCGCACAAATACGGGGCTGATCGACGACCTTTGTCCGAGGCGCTAGGTACAACGAATAGGCTGGCTTGAACCTACCGGAGCACAAATTCCACAAATTGTAGAACGCTGGGACGTGGTTTGCCGTCTTTTATTAAATAGAAGTGGGGGTCGCGATTAGCCCGCCGACAGAGTGGGCGATGAGCGGCTCTACATAACACTTCTTGAAACAACTTCGGGATATGGCGTTGCTCCTCTCCAGCCGTATCCCGCTTTTTTGCCCTAGACTCAGGCACATTCGCGGCTGGCGGTACAATCTTCGGGATGGCCGGTGTTGACTCCGATCTGGTGCAGTACGCCTTGCGCACGGCGAGAGCGCACGGATTTAGACGCCTGCGCCTTGTACAGGGTGAGGGAAGCTTCGAGGCGACCCTCGGCGATTTAGCCGTTGATGAAGGCCAAGTCGCTGATCCAGCTCGCGAGGAACGTGATGAGGGTGAGCCGGAGAAGCAGGTTGTGCACGTGACCTCGCCCGCGGTTGGGTACTTCCGTCTCCCGGACGGTTCCATCGAAGTCGGCGCTCGAATCGAACGTGGCATCAAGATCGGCGAGGTCATTGCGGTCGGCATGGCGAACGACGTTACGGCGGACGTCGACGGCGAAATCACCGAAGTGCTAGTGGCGGACGGAGACGCCGTAGAGTTCGGTCAGCCGCTGATCACGGTGCGGTAGTTATGGGTAGGCGCGCTGGAAGAGGTCTCGTGGAAGTTCTGATCGTGATCGCGCTGGTTGCGTTCTTCATGGTGATGTGGGCGTCTGGTGGGTTAGGCTTCTTAGGCGGCGGAGGCAAATCCGACCGCGCAGACGGCGAGGGCAAGACTCTCGTCGGCAAATCGCTTCTGGCGGGCAAGGACACGAAGTGCCGATCGAACATCAGTCAGGTGCGAATGTCGATAGAGATTGCGCGCGACCCCTCAACGGACCAGGCGCCGAGCAGCTTGGCCGAGACCCGCTTGGGCGCAGATTTCTACAGTTGTGCCGTCGGCGGGGAGACCTACGAATACGACCCAGCAACCGGAGACGTTTCCTGCCCACATCCAGGGCACGACAAGTACTGATCCATGTTCAAGACGATTCTGATCGCGAACCGCGGCGAAATCGCGTGCCGTGTGATACGAGCCTGCCACGGGCTCGGTATCGAGGCTGTCGCAATCTATTCGCAGGTCGATCGCGACAGCAGGCACGTGCAACTGGCAGACCGGGCGATCTGCGTCGGTGAGGCGACCAACAGCGACAGTTACCTGAACTTAGCCAACGTGCTGATGGCCGTCGAGATCAGCGGCGCCGACGGCGTACACCCTGGGTACGGGTACTTCAGCGAAAACGCTCGCTTTGCCGAAGCGCTGACTGGCGAGAGCGTCAAGTTCATCGGGCCGTCGGTCGAGGCCATCAAGGCAATGGGTGACAAGGCCAAGGCTAAGAAGATTGCGATATCCGCCGACTGCCCAGTGGTGCCCGGCTCGGCTGGGGTCGTGGCTACGGAGGCCGAAGCGACAGAGTTCGCCTCCAAAATCGGCTACCCGATTCTCGTTAAAGCCGTGGCAGGCGGTGGCGGTAAGGGCATTCGGCGCGTCGATGCTGCGGACGAGTTGAGCTCTGCTTGGCAGATCGCAAGGTCCGAGGCGCAGGCGAGCTTCGGCAACTCTGACATGCTCGTCGAAAAATGGGTGCAGGAGCCTCGGCACGTCGAGGTGCAGATTCTCGGTGACGAGCACGGCAACATGATCTATCTCGGCGAACGCGAGTGCTCGATTCAGAATCTCCGGCATCAGAAGATCGTGGAAGAGGCGCCGTGCGCTGTGCTGGAGGCGGATACGAGGCGGCGAATGGGAGAGGCAGCCGTTCGAGTGGCGAAGCTCGCTGATTACACGAACGCCGGCACCGTAGAGTTTCTGTACGACAGTTCGGGCGTCTTCTACTTCCTGGAGATGAACACGCGCATCCAGGTCGAGCACCCGGTGACCGAGGAAGTGACAGGGCTCGACCTCGTCGAATGGCAGATCAGGATCGCTGCAGGCGAGAAGCTTGCTATCAAACAAGCTGACGTCCGATTGAGCGGCCACGCGATCGAAGCCCGTATCACGGCGCAAGACCCCGACAACGACTTCGCGCCAAGCTCCGGCAAGATCACGGCCTGGAACCCACCTGGATTCGGCGGTGTGCGCCTTGACACCTACGTCGGCGCGGGATGCTCGATATCGCCGTACTACGACCCGATGATCGCGAAGCTGATCGTGCGCGGGCGGGATCGAGCCGAAGCGGTCAAGCGTCTGCAAGTCGCTCTGCGGGAGTTCAAAGTCGAAGGGATTACCACGAACATCCCGTTCTTGAGGCGATTGGTGGCCAGCGACGAGTTTGTCTCCGGCGACGTGAGCACGGCGTTCGTTCCGCAGTTCCTGGCCGAGTCCCGCGAGGAAGAAACCGTCGTTGTCTAACCGGCCGGTCAAGTCGCGCCGCGCCGCTCGCGAAGCCGCCTTTCAAGCCGCGTACCAATGTTTTGTCGGGGACGTGCCGATCGAAGAGGCGATAGAAGATGCCCTTGAGCGCACTGAGTACGCAGCAGATGCCGCCGAGATGGTTCGAGAGATCGCCGAAGGGATCGTAAACCAGGGGCGAGAAGACGAGCCGCACTTCGCCAAGCACCTCAAAGAGGGCTGGTCGCCCGATCGACTCGCGATCAGCGACAGGATCGCCCTGCGGCTCGCGGTATACGAGCTGTACCACATGCCCGACATTCCGCCCAAGGTGACGATCTCCGAGGCCGTGCACCTCGCCAAGAAGTTCGGAACCGAGGACAGCGGCGCGTTCGTCAACGGAGTCTTGGCAAAGGTTTTGCTCGATACTCCCAAAAAGGACTGGGACCCAGCGAGCAAGCCATAGCGCCAGACCATGGAAGGAAGAAGCAGTTTCGTTCGCGAGATTGACGCGTAGAATGCCTCGAGTAGCCACCGGAGTTTTGGAGGTCGTACAGATGAGCTGTGCGGATTGACGGCATAAGCTCGCACAAGACCGACTGTCATCGCTATACTAAATGCGTGGTTGGGGCAACAATTCTGGTCGCCGCGCTCTTCGCGTGGTCTACACCTATTGCAACAACGGCTGACGACGTTGATCTTGATAAGCTGCTAGATCTGTACAAGTCCTACGGCCTTCCACTTCCTCCCAAGAACGCCGTGCCGGTCGTGTTTCGAACCCGGTTCAGGGACGGAGATCTTCCAGGGGGCGGCCCAGCCCATATCGTGGTCTTTAAGTACACAAGCGAAGACGGGAAGACGAGATTTATGTACGGTCCTGTCGATGATTGGAAGCCGCAGGACAACACAGAAACGGAACTCTCGCACCAGGATGGTGAAGTCCGTGCATTGCTGTCGTCGGACTGGTCGTACTCCGACGAACGAGTTTCGCGAGATGTCGGACAAGACAACATGCTCGCGACCGGCATGCAGGCGTACTCGCTCGGGCACAAAGATCTTGCACAATTTCTGGTGAGCAACGACCGCGGCGGCCAATTCGCGAGAATAGGTTGGTATGGCGTTTCGGGAGCGGCCTCCGATGAACGCCGAGTGACCTATCTCGCCCTGCACGACGCACTCAACGACTGGACCGATCCAGCACATGACAGGATTGAGGTAGCTGAACGGATTCAAGAAATCGTCGCGACAGGCCAGATCTATAGTCGGTATTCCCTCATGAACGAGTTCCGCGACAAGTTCATGTCAGCACTACAAGAAACGGTTAGGATTAGCCTTCTGCCCGATAACCCAATTGAGTACTTGATAGACGGGCTTGTAATGGTCGAGGGGCGGCTACTGTCTCGCTCACTCGAAATCCGAATTGAGCACCAGCGCCTCCTTGTCGAACTTGGCGCCGACGCTATTCCTACACTGGCAGAGCATCTCGAAGATGACCGGCTGACTGGCATCCCCTACCAAGGAATGAACAACTCGCACCCCGGGATATTGAGGGTGGGGAATCTCGTTTCTGAAGTACTGAGTCTGGTAACGAACGGATATGTTTGCGGTCGGTCCGAAGCCTACGGCAAAGAGATCGCTCACGCGTACCTCAGATGGCAGGAAACCGGAGACAAGACAATCTATTTTCGGGCCGTAGTTGATCATGGGAGAATCTATCCGGAATGCGAAACCCTCGGCGAATACGTTTCGGAGTTTCCGGGCGATTTCCTTAAGAAACTCGAACAGATGATTGAGGAAGGCACTGGCAACATGGGCGCATTGGCAGAAAGTATTCCGAGCAGCAATCTGACAGATGATCAGAAGGTGTCCGTCTTGACGAAGTTCGGCGAAAAAGTGGATGGAGCCGCAAGCTGGGCGATCCGAAACTTGCTCAAGTTTTCTGTTGAAGATGCGCGCAGGGTGTTTGCTTCATGGTTCGAGAGAGCGTTCTCGAGTCAGGAGCGCAATGGGCTGAAAGGGTGGAGGCCGATGGAAATCGGATACTACATGGTCAGGGTAGGCGACCAGGAACTCTGGGAACGATTCGAGCGGGTTCTCGTCCATGCAGATTCGACCACAAAAATCTGGTTGATCGCAGGTCTCTCAGTCGGGGGCGACGGCGTCTACGGATGTGATCCCGCAGTCAAATTGTTGATGGCCATGATGGCAGACGAGAGCGCCGTTCCAGTAACGCGCGACCCACTGAACTGGCCCGGCCGGTTCGGCGGTCCGTATGAAGGCCAGACGATGGGCGATCTTGTCACGGTAATGCTGTACAAGGCAATCGTCGTGCGAAATCCCTTCACCGAACGTCCGCCGAAGGACGCCGCAGGCGTCGAGGAAGTTAGGCAACGACTACTGAGGGAACTTAAGAGGCTGGGCTACATCGAGTACTCGCCGTCAGCGCAGATCAGGAAAATCTCCTCCCCCTTGGGGGAGGGTTAGGGAGAGGGTCACGGCGGACGACCGCAAACTACGTCGAGTAGTCGCCGTCAGCGCAGATCAGGAAGATCTCTTTCAGCACATCGACGTCTAGGTCGTCCAGCTTCTTGAACCGGATGCAGCTCTTTCCGATGTTCGCCTTCGGCAGCCGGTGCCTGTTCAGCTCTGCGACGTACCCGCCCTTGCACACACCACAAGCGTAGATCGAGATGTAGTTCTTGTTGCTGGCCAAGCCGATCTTGAACCAGTCGCCCTCGCGGCCGGTTGCGTACTTGTAGTGGTACGTGCCGTAGCCGATCATCTTGCTGCGGATGTGCGGCTCCAGGTCCGGCACCGTCCTCCGGATCAGGTCGTGGATCCGCTGAATCTCAGACTTCCTCGGCTCTTCGAGGGCAGCGATGTACTCTTCCGGTGTCTCGACGTCGAGTTGGCCTTTCATGGGGAAACTGTACCGCAAGCAACTCGCGGGGCAATAGAGAACAGTTACTCACAGAGTCGCGGGCGACCCTGATATACTAGAGCCATGGTAGGGGCAACAATTCTGGTCGCAATGCTGTCAGCACCGGCTGTACCTGCGAAGACCGACGACATCGATCTCGACGCGCTGCTCAAGCTGTACATGTCGTACGGTCTCCCGCTGCCGCCAAGGGATGCCGTTCCGGTCGTGTTCGAGACAGGGTTGCGCGGAGGAGGGCTTCCTTCTGGCAAGCCGGCTCACCTCCTCGTGTTCAAGTTCACGGGCGAAGACGGGAAGGCAAGATACATGTGCGGAGCAATCGACGACTGGAAGCCGTACCGGCAAGCGGAGACAGAGCTTTCTTTCGACGACCCAGATGTGCGAGTGCTCTTCAGGTCGCAGTTTTGGTATTCAGATGAGCGGGGAACACGTCAGGTAGGTCAAGACGACATGCTTGCGACCGGTATTCAAGCCTATTCGCTCGGGCACAAAGAGCTTGCGCAGTTCCTTGTCGGCAGCAAGTACGGCGGCGTCTTTGCCGGCGCTAGTTGGAGCAGTGTGCCTCGCGAAGCGACCCCCGAACTAAGAGTGACCTATCTCGCGCTGCACGACGCGCTCAACGACTGGTTCGACGTCGGCCAGGACAGGATCGAGATCTCCGGGCGGATACTAAGAATCGTCGTCGATGAAAAGAAGATCGTCACGCCTTTTTCGGGGATCAACGAATTCAGGGACGAGTTCATCAAAGATCTGATGCAGACCGTTGCCCTGCTTCCGATCCCGGACGACGAGGTCGAACGTCTGATCGAAAACCTGCTATCGGAGGGTGGGCACATGACGATCAGCCAAAAACCTGAGTACTCGGAAGCCATGAAGCGGATATTGGAGCGCGGAGTCGACGCCCTGCCAGCGCTCAAGCGCCACATAGAAGACGAACGACTGACGCGCTACTCGA
Source organism: Armatimonadota bacterium (assembly GCA_022563855.1). Classification (NCBI taxonomy): domain Bacteria; kingdom Bacillati; phylum Armatimonadota; species Armatimonadota bacterium. Next base: position 73,611 of record JADFMN010000007.1, on the reverse strand, counting down.
TCTCGCAGATGAACAACTCGTCGGGCGAGCCGCTGAGGCTGTCATCCGTCATAGCGAGCCTGATCAGCCACATCACGAACGGCGACGTCGCTGTCCGCCCAGAAACCGGATACGAAAGACTCGTCGATGCATGGATCAGATCGAGAGAAGAAGATGACAAACGTATCTTCTTCAGGGTTGCGATGGAGTTCCACGACCACTCAGCAAGGAGAGGCGTGCAGAGAGAGTACGTCACCAAGTTTCCGCAGGACTTCAAGGCGACATACATGCGCTTGGTAGGACAAGGGCAATACTCGACGTTCGGCATGGCCGACGTCGTCGTGGAAGGCGAATTCACGGACGATGAGAAGGTCGCCATGCTGCGACTGTTCGGCGAGAAGGGCCCGCTAGGGGGAGCGCGCTATGCGATGAGAATCTTGCCGTCCGTTTCGATCGATCACGCCAGGTCAGTCTTCGTCTCCTGGTTTGACAAGGCGTTCGACGGCCCACCCGACGAGCAGAAGCGATGGGACGCAGGAGACGCAGCCTACTTCATGGACCGGTATGCTGACGACGCGCTCTGGGCGAGGTTCGGCGAGAATTACAGAGAGGCCGACGCGCCGGTCCAGATCGATGCACTCATGGGAATTGCAACGCGGAGGCGGTTCGGACTCGACGGGCAAGAACAAGCGATCGAGCTCCTCATCGACAGGATTCGCGACGAGACACCAGCACCGGACCAGGACGAACGCAAGATATGGCACCAGTGGTTCGGAGGACCTTACGAAGGCCAGACGATGGGCGACGCGGTAACCGTCATGCTCTTCAAGTCGCTAGTAGACGCAAGCCGTCGCAGCCCCAACGTACCGACTGACTCCAAAGGCGTCGAGCGTCTCCGCGAGCAGCTCGTGACGAAGCTCAAGGAGCTGGGCTACAAAGTGGACGGTGGTCAGTCCAGCTGCATCCCCAACATCCGGAACAGAAACGCCACCTCTCTTGTGCCGTCGTAGCACGCTAGCGAACGGCTCCTTGAACTCCTAACCCCGAATTGGCCCCCAGATCTCTTCCATCAACGCAAACCCCCGTGGGTCGAACTCCTTCAGCTCCGCCCGCACGAACGGGTAGAAGTCGTTCACGCCGAAGTACGCCTCGGTCGTCTCCGCGAAGTACTCCATCTGATTGTTCAAGCCGTAGTGTCGCACCGTGCGACCCGTGTGGCTCAACACCTCTTCGTATATCTCTGCCTCGACGGCGTTGTCATACGCAGCCTTCACAAGTGGATTAGAAAAACCGCCCTCAAGCACTTGGTTGTGATACGCGTGCGCCAGCTCGTGCAACACCACGTAAGGGTGCTTCGCCCACTGCCGCGCATCGGTAAGCTGTTCGGCCGAAGGAATGTGAACGTGTTTGACAAGTCGGGGATCAAGACCGTTTTCGACCAGCCATCCACGCCCGGGATGGAACTGCATGTTGTGCCCGCCGATCTTCTTTAGCGCGGCGTTCTCCAGCTCCAGCCACAGCGGCAGTCCACGCATCTTCTCAAGCGGTCCCGCTGGCATGACGTAAGTGATGCGCTGCAGGTGGTTCGCCAGCGCCTTGAGGGCAACGTCACCGGTCTCCTTGTGCTCGCCGCTCAAGAGCCGCGGGTCGACCTTGACGGTCCACCCCTCGACCTTCATCTCGATCGGGTCGTAGAACTGCGGCTTGTCCTGAGCCGAAGACGCAGCTGCGAGTAGAGACAGAACCAAGAAGGAAACAGCACGTGTCACGCGGCCACCTCTATCCCCAACATCCGGAACAGGAACGCCATTTCCCATGCGCTGTCGCGGTAGGTCTGCATCGGCGGACGCCCGCCGGAGTGCCCCATGCTCACCGAGTAGTTCAGCACGACCGGCAGTCCGCTCGTCGTCGCGTGCTGCAGCTTCGCCACCATCTTCCGCGCCTGCGTCGAGTCGACCCGGCTGTCCTTATCGCCCTGAATGACAAGCACCGCAGGATAGGCGACTCCCTCGCGCACGTTCTGATACGGCGACCAGTCGTACACGTACTTGAACTGCTCCGGCTTGCTCGCGTCACCGTACTCTGCCAGCGCTGGCGGGTTTATGTTCGCGTAACGCGGGAAGCCGACCAGGTCGAACTCCGGCACAGAAATCAGCGCAACGCGGAACAGATCAGGTCGTTGCGTGATCACAGCCCCCATCAGCAGTCCGCCGTTGCTCCCGCCGCGAATCGCGAGCTTCGAGGAAGAAGTGTAACCGCGTTCGATTAAGTGTTCTGCCGCAGAAATAAAGTCGTCGAACACGTTCTGCTTGTGGCTGAGCATGCCGCCCTTGTGCCACCGACGTCCGAACTCGCTGCCGCCGCGCAGATTGACAACCGCGTAAACGCCGCCGTGGTTCATGAAGTACGTCCACGTGTCGCTGAACCCCGGCTCCAGCGCGACGTTAAAACCGCCGTACCCCGTCAGCAGAGTCGGGTTCGCCCCGTCAAGCTCCGTGCCCTCCTTGTAGCAAATCCAGACCGGCACCATCGTTCCATCCACCGATTCGAACCACTCCTGCACGACCTCGATCCCATCGACCGGGAACATCGGCTCGCGTTGGTTCGTGATCTTGCGCTCGGTGGTCTCGACGTCGTACTCGAAGCTGATCGGCGGCACGTTGTAGTGCTGATACGTGAACCGCACCTTGGTGCCGTCCCACTCGCCTCTCGGCTGCGTAGCACGCCCGTTGCCGGGCATCTCCAACTCGCGCACAACGTTCCCCTTCATGTCGCACATCTTCAGAACACTCGAGACGTTTCGCAAGTACCGCAGCCACATGTGCCCTGCCGCGAACGACACGCCCTTCAAGATTTCCGCGTGGTGCTCTGCCACAATCTCCTCCCACTCAGAAGGCGCACCAGGATCGTCCGACGAGGTCTTCATCAGCCGACCGTTTGGCGCGTCGAGGTCGGTGATGATCCAGAGGTCTTCGTCGCGTGGAGTCATGTTGATCTGCGCGTCGAGCCCGGTGATGTACGGCGTCCACTCCGTGTCACCAATGTCCTGGATAAACGACTGCTGGTACTGCCAGCCGTAGCCAAGCGTCGCAAGCCGCCTCTTCCCCTCGTCGATCTCCCAGGCGTTGACCCAGTACTCGCGGCTCGGCCCCTCAAAGATCACTGCGTCGGAAGAGACCGCCGTCCCGAACTCGTGATAGAACACCTGCCCGCCGCGGTCTTTGTGGTCGATCGAATAGTAGAACCCCGAGCCGTCGTGCGAGAAGTGGAAGCTCCAGTGCATACCGCGCGGGATCACGTCGTCGAGGTCCTTGCCGGTTTCGATGTCGCGAAATCGAAATTCGATCTCGTCTTCTCCCCCGTCGCGCACGCGGTAGGCGAGCACCTTCTTGTCCGGGTCGAGCCCCATGCTCTGCACGATCACCCACGGGTCGGCGCTGAACTCTGCCGGGTCTAGGAACACCACCCACTCGTCGTCCTCGCCCTTGCGTTTGTAAACTCTCTGCCGCGCCTCGTCCTTCTCGCGCCTAAACGAGATGGTGTAGTCGCCCGCCGTCAGAACCGGTCCGCCTTGCTCACGGACGTACATCTTCTCGAACTCCTCGTATATCTTTGCGAACGCCGGGCTTGAGCCGAGCACTGTCTCAGCGAACGCCTGCTGGCTCTTCACCCACGCCCGCGTCTCCGCGCTCCACTGATCCTCGAGCCAGCGGTATGGATCGGGGATTTCGATCCCGTGCAGGGTCTCAACGAAGTCCACACGCTCCGCTGGCGGATGCGGCGGCCACTGCGCGGACGCGACCAGCGGAAGAAGGACGGCTAACAGTGCAGCGAAACGTTTCATGGTGGTCTCTGGCCGCGTAGCATACAGCAACATTCGGTATCAGTATTGGTGGACCGTCGGGCGTGCGACGCGTTGTCTCGCAATCCGTAAGTTCGAGTCCGGAAAATCCCCTCCCCCTTGGGGGAGGGTTAGGGAGGGGGCGATTCGTGCGTGCCTCTCGATCACGGTTCCCTCCGAACTTCTCGCGAACTCAAGTAGCATAGGGTCGTGTCCACCGACCTGTTCCAGTCCACAGGCGAACCGGCGACGCTCCCCCTCGCCTCGCGGATGCGGCCGCGCGATCTGGACGAGTTCGTCGGTCAGCAGGAACTGCTCGGCCCGGGCACGCCGGTCAGGCAGGCGATAGAAGAAGGCAAGCTCGGATCGGTCGTCCTTTGGGCGCCGCCGGGATGCGGCAAGACGACCCTCGCATATATCGTCGCCAAGCACATGGACGCGCACATCGAGGCGAAGAGCGCGGTCACGGCGGGGGTCGCGGACATCCGCCGCATCGCCAAGGCCGCGCGAGAGAGACAGTCGTTCGACGGTCGCGCGACGTTGCTGCTGCTCGACGAGATCCACCACTTCAACAAATCGCAGCAGGACGCGCTGCTCGGCTACCTCGAAGACGGCACGTTCTCTTTGATCGGCGCGACGACCGAAAACCCCTTCTTCGTCCTCAACTCCCCCTTGCTCTCTCGCGCACGGGTCTTGCCGATGAAGCCGCTGTCGCCGGACGACGTGCGCGAGTTGATCGACCGAAGTCTGAAAGACGAAGAGCGCGGTCTCGGATCGCGCGGACTCACCCTCGCCGAAGACGCGCGCGAACACCTCGTCACCTGCGCGAACGGCGACGCTCGCACGGCCCTCAATGCATTAGAATCCGCGTCGCTTCTTGCGCCGCTGAAAGGAGAGATAACGCTGGCGCTGGTCGAGCAAGTTCTGCAAAGGCAAGCGGTGCGGTACGACCGCCAGGGCGACTACCACTACGACACGATCAGCGCGTTCATCAAGAGCGTGCGCGGCTCCGACTCCGACGCCGCGCTGCACTACCTCGCGCGGATGCTGCAGGCCGGTGAAGACCCGCGCTTCATCGTCCGCCGCCTCATCATCCTCGCGAGCGAGGACATCGGCAACGCCGAGCCGCAGGCGCTCGTCATGGCCGTCTCCGCGTCGCAAGCGGTCGAGCGAGTCGGCATGCCCGAGTCGCGCCTGATCCTCTCGCAAGTCGTGACGTTCCTCGCCGAAGCCCCCAAGTCCAACCGCGCAACCGTCGCGATCGGAAAGGCGGAGGCAGACGTCGAGAACAAACCGCTCCAACCCATCCCCATGCACCTGCGCAACGCACCCGCCACCGGCATGAAAGAGCTAGGCCACGGCGAAGGGTACGAATACCCCCACGACGCCCCCGGCGCGTACATCGACAAGGATTATCTGCCTGAAGACGCCGGGCTGGATACTCCGTACTACGAACCCACCGATCGGGGTTATGAAAAACGGATAAAAGAGAGAAGGGACGGGCGGACATAGGTCGAGGGTGTTTTCGGAGTGCGCGGACGTGTCCGCGCTTTCGACAGCAGTGGAGATCGGATTCTGTACCTGCGGCACTGCTGTGCCAGCGCTAGGGAAAGCTCTGACGCGTCAGAGCACTCCGAAGATTCTCTCGCTCCAGCCGAAACCTCCATCCCCCCAACCGCCTTCCTCCTCCACTCCACTCCGTGCAAGAGGAAGGGGCCAACTCCCTCCACTCTTGCGCCGATGGCATTTCCCTTCACACTCGCAGTGTGGAGGGAAATGCAAGTAAAATTAAGTTACTGTGGAGATTTGGACGAAACATAACTTTGAAAGAAAAAAGAAAGAGCAAGAAGAAAGAGAGGAGCGAGAGCGAGCGAAATTGACCTCGCGAGCACGGGCTGCTTACGACGAAATACGCAATAACCGCCGGGAGGCCGTTCGCGCAATAACTTGGAAAAGCAGACTTACGATCTTGGTCGAGCAATTCGACAGGCTTGGCCCTTGGGATCGTGCTAGCGATAAATTCAGGCTTGCTGTCGACCGATTCTTGCCTGTAGCGACCAAAGAGCGAGACGAAGTGATTGAGCAGACTAAGAAGATCAAGGAGGAGGTCATTCAGTGCGAACTCAAGTGCAATCAGGTTATGCGCGAAGAGCGAATTAAGAGTTTCAGCCCGGAGAGTCAAGAAAAGGCTTGGGCATTGTTCGAGCAACTTGACAAAGAACTAGCGGACCTGCCGGAGCCGCAGGCGAAGCCGAGCTTCAACGACGCCCAAAACGAGGTCGATCGGATTGAACTAAGATTAAAACGAGCAAACGAATGCGAAGACAAGGAGACGGCAGGCTTGCTTACTGACGAGCTCTCGAAGGCAAAGAACGTTTTGGAAGAGATGCGCAAGGCCATGGAGCACTACCAGGCGCGATTCAAAGACCTTCAAGAAACGTGCGAAGCAGCACTAACCGAACTAGAGCTAGGCGCAGAATAGACCCAGATCCATCAATTTTAAATTAGTCGAACGGACGAGGGAGTCACGGTGCCGACGACGCAAACCGGCATCCGATCTACGAAGACAGCTTCGCTAGAATCCGCTTCTCCAGACTCTTGCGAACACCCTCGTCCGAGATCAAATCGAGCACCTCGGCTGCAAACGCGAACACCAGAATAGCGGTCGCGTCACCGACCGCCAGACCGCGTGTGCGGAGGTAGAACAGCTGCTCCTCTTCGATCTGGCCGACCGTCGCGCCGTGGGTGCACTTCACGTCGTCGGCGAAGATCTCCAGCTGCGGCTTGCTGTTGATCGTCGCTTTGGGCGAGAGCAGCAGCGCTTGGTTCGTCTGCACGGCGTCTGTCTTCTGCGCGTCTTGATGCACGAAGATCTTGCCGTTGAAAACGACCGTCGCCTCGCCGTCCACGATCTGCTTGTAGATCTCGAAACTGTTGCAGTTCGGCATCGCGTGGTCGAGGCGCGTGTGGTTGTCGATCAGCTGCTTGCCGTTTGCGATCACGATGCCGTCCAAACGCGTGACGATGTACTCGCCGCCGAGCCAGAGGTTCTGGTCCGTGCGCGCGATCGCGCCGCCGAACGCGATGTTGTAAGAGCGGTACTCGCTCTCGCCCTCCTGTCTGATCTCCCAAAGCGCAACGCTGTACGTCTTATCGCTTTCGACTTGCACGCGCACATGCTCGATGTTCGCCCCGCTGGCTGTCAAGACCTCAGTGACCGGCAGCACTAGATTCGTGCCGTCGCCGTCGGTCACATACGTCTCCACGATGCTCGCTTTCGTGCCTTGCTCGGCGATTATCAGAACGCGAGGCGTAATGATCTGCCCATCGCCGGAAGTAACGTGAACGATCTCAATCGTCTCGCTGACGGAAGTGCCAGCCGCGAGGTGGATGTAAACCCCGTCCTCGAACAAGGCGGTGTTCAGAGCGGCCAAAGAGTGCTCTTCGATCTTTGCGATCTCACCAAGAGAGCCCTCAACCTCGCCCGCGTCGATAGCGTCCCGCAACGACTTGATCGTCAGCCCAGAAACAGGCTTGAAAGAGAGTTGATTTCGGTCGAACAGACCGTTGACGAAAACGACCCTCGCCCCATCAGAAACAAATGGCAAATCACGTTCAAAAACAGCAGGGCCCGGCTCGGCCAGGCGCCACTCTCGCGAGGCGGCCGCACGAAGCGGCGTGTACTTCCACTCCTCGTTCTTCGGGGTCGGAAAACCGTGCTCGCGGTGGATCGCGATCGCCTGCTCGCGCAGACCGCGCAACCACGCGGCGCCGTGCGCCGCCTGCGCTTCGGCGTGATCCAACAGCGACGAGAGGTCGGTTTCGTAACGCCGCATCAGCTCAATCGCCATCACGCGTTCGCCAGCTCCTCTTCGAGCCAGCCGTACCCCTTCTCCTCAAGCTCGAGCGCCAGCTCCTTGCCGCCGCTGCGAACGATCCGCCCTTCGATCATCACGTGCACGAAGTCGGGGATGATGAAGTTGAGCAGCCGCTGGTAGTGCGTCACGACCAAGAACGATCGATCAGGACTGCGCAGGCTGTTCACCCCCGCGGCCACGATCTGGAGCGCGTCGATGTCGAGCCCTGAGTCGGTCTCGTCCAGGATGCACATCCGAGGCTCTAGAACCGCGAGCTGGAATATCTCGTTCTTCTTCTTCTCGCCTCCGGAGAAGCCGGCGTTGACGCTTCTACTCAGAATATCGTCGGACATGTTCAGCAGTTTGATCTTTTCGCGGACTAATTTGAGGAACGACATCGCGTCGATCTCCTCCTCGCCGCGCGCGGTTCGTATGGCGTTCAGCGCCGCGCGCAGGAAGTACGTGTTGCTGACTCCGGGGATCTCGACCGGGTACTGGAACGCCAAAAACAGCCCTGCGTGGGCCCTCTCCTCAGGCGACATCTCGAGCAGGTCCTTTCCGTCGTACTGAACGGTGCCCTCCCCGACTTCGTACGTTTCGCGACCGGCAAGAACGTTGGCGAGAGTACTCTTCCCAGAGCCGTTTGGCCCCATGAGAGCGTGAACCTCGCCGGACTTGATTTTCAGGTTGACGCCGGTGAGAATTTTGTTCTCCTCTACATGGGCGTGCAAGTTAGTGATCTCTAGCATGAATAGGCCCGTAGTTTACGGCCTCTGACGGTTCGCACCGGATCGAAAGTCCGATCAAACTGTACTTTTATTTCAATTTAAGCGGCGCAGTCCAAATACCGATATTAGATGCGCGGGCAACAATTGCACGTGCAACTTTAATCATCACGGCTTCGTCAGTACTTGAGGGGATGCAGATGAACGATGCCAGCGTAGATCCGAAGCAGGTCGCGTACAGCCGGTTTATGGCCGCTCACGCGAGCCTGAGAGCCGCGATTTCAGAGCTCATGGAGCTCAATGCCAAGCTCCCGCTCGAGTTCTACGAAGTTCTCGTGATCTTAGACGGCGAACCTGAAAACAGCATCCGCCTCAGCGCGCTGGCAGACAAAGCCTGCCTCTCGCGCAGTGGCCTGACCAGGAGGTTAGACCGAATGGAGCGGTACGGGCTGGTCAAACGAAAGCAGTGCGAGGGCGACCGGCGCGGAGCGGACGCCGTTCTCACCAAAGACGGGGCACAGACTCTAGAATCTGCCAAACCGGCGTACGCGGCCGCAGTGGAGGCCCTGTTCGGTAGCAAGCTGACGACCGGAGAGGCAAAGCAGTTGGCCGCCGTCATGAACCGGCTCATCGAGCCGCTGAGATCGAACGGCTAGTCGGGTCGCAAGAACTCTTTCACCGTCTCAGCCTGCCGCAGAGTCAAAGTCGGCACTGCGGCGATCTCGGTGACCGAGGCGCGCCTAATCCCCTCTATCGAGCCGAACGTGCGCAACAGCATCCGCCGCCGCTTTGGCCCGATCCCGGGGATTTCGTCTAAGACGCTGCCGTGGAACCGCTTGTCGCGCAACTTGCGGTGATACGTGATCGCGAACCGGTGCGCCTCGTCTCGCAGCTTGCGCATCAGCATCAGCCCGGGCGATGTCAGCGGCATGACCACCTCGCGGTACCGGTACCGGTCGAGTTTGCCAAGTCCCCGTTCGTTCAGGCGGCCAGTTGGGGTGCGTTCGGGAGTTCGGGGGTTCGGGGGTTCGGGTTGGTTCGGGTTGGTTAGGGTTGGTTCGGGTTCGTTTTCGCGCACCTCGTACCCCGAACCTCGTACCTCATGAACCTCCTTCAGCACCGGAACGTACACCAACTCGTGCTTCTTCGCTAAGCCGACCATCGCAAATGAAAGACCCAGCGCGTCGCGCGCCCGCAACGCTGCAGAAAGCTGCCCTTTCCCGCCGTCGACTACGATTAAATCCGGAGCAGAAGAGAACTTCTCGTCCTTCTCGACGAACGCCTTCAGCCGTCGCGTCAGCACCTCGTGCATCATCGCAAAGTCGTTCGGGTCCTCCGGGTGGTACCGAATCTTGAAGCGGCGGTACTCCTTCTTGGCGACCTCTCCGTCCTCTAGGACGACCATCGATCCGACGGGCGCCTTGCCTTGGATGTTGCTGATGTCGTAGCACTCGATGCGCTGCGGGGGGCTCGGCAGGTCAAGCTCTTCGGCTAGTTGGACCGCGGCCTGTTCAGCCCACTGCTCCTTCTGCTCGATCTCCATGCTGAACGTCTTGAGCGCCTGCTCTGCGTTCTTGGCGGCCAGGTCGACCAGCCTCAGCCCTATGCCGCCTTGCGGAACCTCCACCTTGACCGCGGCGCCACGTTTCTGCCGCAGCCACTGCTCGACGATCTGCTTCTCTGCGATCTCGACGGGCAGCAGGATCTCTCTTGGCACCTCCGGCACTCTGCTGTAGTACTGCTTGACGAACTCTTGCACAGCCTCCGTGGGCGCTGAATCCTTCGAGCCGTCCAACATGAAGCTGCGCTGGCCGATCAGCCGTCCGCCCCGCACGTAGAGCATCTGGATAGCCGCGCCCCGTTCGTCTTTGACTACGGCGATGATGTCCCTGTCCTGCTCGTCGTCGCTGAGCACCTTCTGCTTTTCGAGAACGGCTCGCAAAGCATCGATCTTGTCCCGGATCTGAGCTGCGGTTTCGTACTCTTCCCTTTCGGACGCGTCGTTCATCTTCGCTTCAAGGTCGTCGATGACTCCAGCCTCGCGCCCCTCAAGAAAGTCAGTCACCTGCTGGATCACGGCCTTGTAACTCTCGCGATCAGCCAGGCCGGCGCAAGGCGCGAGGCACTGGTTCAGATGGAAGTACAGGCAAGGCTTCTGCTGGTTCTTTCCGCTCCAGCTCTTGCCGCACGGGATCAGCGGGAACACCTTGTGCAGCAGTTGAAGCGTCTCGCGCACGGCGTACGCGCTCGAGTACGGACCGTAAGTCTTGCCAAACCCTTTGTGCGGGTTCCGCGTGAACAGCACTCGCGGAAACGGCTCCTTCGTGATGCAGATGAACGGGTAGCTCTTGTCGTCGCGCAGGCGGACGTTGTACTGCGGGCGATGCTCCTTGATCAGGTTGCACTCAAGCACCAGCGCCTCTAGTTCGCTGTCGACGACGATCCACTCGATGTCGCGGATTTTTCGCACCAATCGCTCGATCCGCGCTCCGTGCTTCGTGCTCTTGCGAAAGTAGCTGCGAATCCGCGTTCGCAGGTTGATCGCCTTGCCGACGTAGAGCACCCCACCCTTGTCGTCCCGGTAAATATAGCAGCCCGTCTTCGACGGCGCGGCCTTGAGCCGCTTCTCGACCAGTTCGCTCACCGTGCGCAAGGCCATCGTTGTCCCAACTTTACTACGTCGCGCCAGAACATAATGTCAGTGGGTGACTGAGTTGTGAAGAAGTGGGTTGCGTGGTCGTTCTTCGGTGTAGCCGTACTGAGCATTTTCCTCGTGAAGATGTTCGTTCCGACCACGCTCACCGGGCCAGTATCGGTTGTAGACCTTATCGAGCTCACTGACGCTTCGCTTGCTCCAGGACTATATACGGTTTGGATCGACGAATTGAAGGCGGACGCTCCCGACTCCAGCCGACTCTCGCAAGTCCAAGGCCAGTTGGTGCACGCAGGCTTGGCTTCGGACAGCGAGTGGCAGGAGCTGCTCGGTTCGATCGAGGGCGCCACGCCTTGGGAACTGTTGGACAGTACGCCGGTCGTGCCGGTCAGCTCGCTCGAAGAGCTCATTGCTTCCGTCTGGTGGAACCTCGCCAGGGCCCGGCTTCTGCTCGACCAAGGCAGCGACGAAGAGGCTTGCGATCTTGTTGCGGAGCTGTCGCGCCAGACTGCGCTGGGGTTGGAGGTCGCCACTTCGCCGGACGACCTGGCGATCGCTGGAGCGTCGAGAGGACTCGTCCTTCGGTTCGCTGCACGCAATGCAGATGCGTTGAGGTCGTGCGGCCTTGGGGGTTCGTGGGTCACGGCCGCGCATCGCGAGCGCCTCTTCGAGGTTCTTCAAGCGGACTTTTTTGAGGAGTTGTTGCCGCAGATTTCAGAGATGAGCGGCCGCGAGCCTTGGGAGTGGGCGCCGGACGTCAGCGGGTTGCCTGATAACGACGCCTCGCAGGAGTTCTTCCGATACGTGCTGAGCGGCCACGCTGCGGCGTTCGATCCCGCAGAGACGGCGACCGTGGCTTCGGACGATCTGGTGGGTCTGCGAACCGGTCTGAGTGCGCGCTGGAGAGCGTTCGAGGCTTGGAGCGACGGGCGGCTCGCCCGAGCGGCACAGGTCATTCCGAACGTGGTCTTTCAACTCAGTTCCGAAAACCTGGACAGCAGTATTCTTCGTGCCTCAGTGAAGATGCTCCTTGCCGATTCTGACAACCCGCTCGGCGCGCTCATGCTCGATGCCGTCGTGCAGAACTACGCGAGTGCCGCCGAAAATGCGTACCTGATGGACTTTCAAGAGGCGGCGGTGCTGTTCGCGCTGACCGGCGCTGACGTGACAAGCCCTATCTCTGGCGCACTGCTGTCGCCGCCCGTAGACGGCGTCTTTTCGGAGAGCATCTCGATCGTGGACGAGCGATTCCTACTGATACAGTCGCTGGCGGAATCCGGCTGGCAACCGTAGCGGCTACTGGTTCAGCCGGTCTTCCAACTGCTCGAGTTCGGTTTCGATTTCCGCTTCGACCTCGGGATCCTGTATCTGAGTTTCAACTCCGGGGCCTGCGATCCCCAGCTTCTCTTCGAGCTTGCGGAGCTCGGCTTCTGCGGCGTAGTCCATGGCCTGATCCTCCATGTCCATCATCTTGCCCTGCACGCTGCCAGAGAGCATCTCGCCGCGCGCAGCCGCCTCAGCCTGCTTCTCCTGAATCCGGTCCTTCGCCGACGCGAACGAACCCTCGTACTCGGCCTCGAAGGTGAGCCCCTCTAAAGCCTTGCTGATCGAGGTCTGAATCTGAGCCTGCTTCCACTGCGCCTTGAGCGCCAGCGCCTCGGCGGTCTTCTTGCGGACCTCGCTTTCTTGCCGCTTGATCGCGCTCTTCACCGCTTCGACGGTCTCCACGGCCTGCGACAGCGTCTGCTTCAACGTCGCGAGCACGGTGTCGTTGGCGGCCTTCTCGCGCAGGAACTGCCGCGCCAGCTCCCGGTTGCCCTGCTGGAGCGCCGTCGAGGCCTGCGCCTCGTACTGGACCGACTTCGCCTCGGAGTGGTCGAGCATCTGCTGCAGACGGTTCTTTTGGGTGATGGCCTGGACGGCCTTTTCTCGGTTCTGGACCAGCGCCTCCTGCATGTCGCGCCGAGCCTGGTCCAGCATGACCTCAGGGTCTTCCAGGTTGTCCATCGTCTTGTGGAACAGCGCCTTGATCCATCGGAAAAATCGTTTCATCGCAGTCGTACCCCACCCCGTCTCGGGTGATCGAACCCAACCATTATACAGTAGCCCCGGCAAAACGGTGGAACCGCTAGGCCAGGATTGGGCCGATCCGACCCTCTGCCTTGTGGTCCAAAAGGAGCACCCTGGAAGCGAAAAGCAAGTAGCAGAAGCCGAGTTTAAGAGAATTTACGCTTCAGTGTCGGTGAACCAGAACTTGGCAGGCCTCAAGGTCGTCGTACCGCATATGCGTTCAGTCAGCGGAAAGCTATTGCACCAAGGAGAAACGCGAATACGATGACTAAGATGATAACAGCAGTTGCAATCGCTATTTTCGCCTCAGACTGGTCGAGCATCTGTTGCAGGCGGTTCTTTTGAGTGATCGACTGGACGGCCTTCTCTCTTTTCTGCACCAGCGCTTCTTGCATATCGCGCCGAGCCCGATCCAGCATGACATCTGGATCTTCCAGGTTGGCCATGGTGTTGTGGAACAGAGCCTTGAGCCATCGGAAAAATCCTTTCATCGCAGTCGTACTCCACCCCGTGCCGGGTGACCAAACCTAACTATTTATACAGTAGCGCGGGTAATTAGGTTGATTTTACCCGGCCGATCCTGGGCCCATAGCCGCCAACCGAACCCCTGATCGCACAGGTAGAATCCGCCCCGTTCGGCTACGCTGCCGGACGCCTGGAGGAACCTGGAAAAGAATGCCTAGCGCCGGCACCGTCGTTCAAGTCATGGGCCCGATCGTGGACGTGCTGTTCAGCACCGGCTCGCTCCCCGAACTGAACAACGCGATCACCATCAAAGACCCGGAACGCGACATCAACCTCGTCTGCGAGGTGGCCCAGCACCTGGGCGACGGCATGGTCCGCACGGTCGCCCTCGCGAGCACCGACGGGCTCGTGCGAGGAATGCCTGCCGAAGACAGCGGCGATGCTATCAGGGTGCCGGTCGGCGAAGCGACCCTCGGGCGCGTGTTCAACCTGCTCGGCGAGCCTATCGACGACAAAGGCCCGGTCAACGCGACCCAGTACAACAGCATTCACCGGAAGCCGCCCGTCTTCACCGATCAGAGCGTGAAGGTCGAGCTTTTGCAGACCGGCCTGAAGGTCGTCGACCTGCTGGTGCCGTTCAACAAGGGCGGCAAGATCGGGCTGTTCGGCGGCGCGGGCCTCGGCAAGACGGTGCTCATCCAGGAGCTGATCCGCAACATCGCCGTCGAGGCGTCAGGCGTGTCCGTCTTCGCCGGAGTCGGCGAGCGCACCCGCGAAGGGAACGACCTCTGGCTCGAGATGCAAAGCACGAAGTTCAAGGACGTCGACGGCGTCGAGAAGGCGGTGCTCGACAAGACCGCGATGGTGTTCGGCCAGATGAACGAGCCCCCCGGTGCGCGCCTCCGGGTCGCTCTCACCGCGCTCACGATGGCTGAGTACTTCCGCGACGAAATGGGCACCGACGTGCTTATCTTCGTGGACAACATCTTCCGGTTCGTCCAAGCGGGCTCCGAGGTGTCGGCGCTGCTCGGTCGAATGCCGAGCGCGGTCGGCTACCAGCCGACGCTCGCCACCGAGATGGGCTTCCTGCAGGAGCGCATCACGTCGACGAGCAAAGGCTCGGTCACCTCGGTCCAAGCCGTCTACGTCCCTGCCGACGATCCGACCGACCCCGCGCCGGCGACCACGTTCAGCCACCTCGACGCGTACGTGTACCTGGAGCGCTCGATCGCTTCGAAGGGCCTATACCCGGCAGTCGACCCGCTGGCGTCGACGTCCAAGAACCTCGACCCGGCGGTCGTTGGGCAAGAGCACTACGACGTCGCCACGCAGGTGCAGCAGGTCTTACAGCGGTACAGGGAGCTGCAGGACATCATCGCCATTCTGGGCATCGACGAGCTGAGCGACGACGACAAGCTGGCCGTCGCCCGCGCCAGAAAGATCGAGCGGTTCCTCTCGCAGCCGAACTTCGTCGCAGAGCAGTTCACCGGCAACCCAGGACGGTACGTCACGATCGACGAAACGGTGACCGCCTTCAAGGAGATCGTCGACGGCAACCTCGATCATGTGCCGGAGCAGGCGTTCCTGTACTGCGGCGGCATCGAGGACCTCCACGAGAAGGCGAAGAAGCTGGAAGCGGTTTAAGCAGTGGCGAAAGAGTTCAAGCTGTCAGTCGTAGCGCCAGACCGCACCGTGTTCGAAGACATGGTGGTGTCCTTCATCGCGCCGGGGGAGAACGGCTATCTGGGCGTGCTCGCGGGCCACGAGGCCTCGATCGTCGCGCTCAAGACCGGCATCGTCGAGTTCGTCACCGCCAGCGACCAGAGACAGTACGTCTCGATCGGCGGAGGTTTTCTCGAGATGAGCGGCGACGGCGCGATCATCCTCGCCGACACGGCCGAACGGTCGACAGATATCGACATTGAGCGCGCTGAGAAGGCGCTCGAAGAGGCTCGCCGAGCCTTGCGCGGAGAGGTCTCCGGCGTCACCAGCCAGCAGGCCGTGGCCGAGCTAGACCGCGCCATGAACCGAGTGAAAGCCGCAAAGCACAACTAGTTTTGGATCGCGGCGGCTTGCCGCGTTCGGTTCATGTTCGGCTTTGTTCGGGTTGGTTCGGATTTGTCCTGTACCTCGACCCTCTCCGCAAACCGTCAGCTGCCAACTGCCAACTGCCAACCGTCAACTGCCGATCGTGTGGCATGGTTGTCCCGATGTGTGGGCGGGGCAGCCATGAGTCCGCAGCACTCGGTGCCACTTCGCACCGTAATCCAGCGTCTTTCGTCGTAAACTATGAGGGCTTCCGACCGAGTATGAAGATACCGATGTCCCGATACCGGATCGTCCCAGCACTGGCCTTCGCGGTGGTCGCACCCGCGATTCCCTCACCCGCGCCAGCACCGGAGAGCAGCTTCACGCTAGAGGAGCGCGCTGCCGTCGTCGAGTACTGGTCGCAGCCCGGACGCTACGAGGCCAAACCGCTCGGCGAGGTCGACGGTACCGACATCTGGTTCGCAAAGTACACGCCCGAAGGCTCGCTGTGGATCCGCGAGTTCTACCGCCTGCGCAGCGACGGCAAGGTCATTCCGACGATCACTCCAGAGGCTGAGAACGAGCAGCAATTGCGCTGGGACAACTGGCTGAACGCCCGCGTGGCGCGGGACCGCTTGCTCGCTGAAATCGAGGCGGAGGTACAGAACGCCATCGAAACGGGCGATGCGATCCCAATACGAGACGGAAGCGAAGCGCCAGCCCCCGGCGAAATGCCCGCCGACCTGGCCGGCCTCATCGCTGCGCCGCCAAACTTCTTCCACATCGCGATCCCATACGCGCACACCATACGGTTCGACGACGCAACGATCGAGTACCAAGACCACGTTGGCGTGCCGGACAAGTATGCTTACTTCCGCAATGAAAAGGGCGTTCGCAGCTTCGGCACCAAGGCAGCAGATCGCGGACCCGACTACATCAACCTCCTGTACCAAAGGGCGGGCATCCCCGTAGACCAGCAGCGGGTTTTCGCCGCGGTGTCGCTCCTGGAGGGGGGCTTTGATTCGGTCAACACATACGACACCGGATTCGTTTCGGTCGGGTTCATCCAGTTCGCCGCCCTGAGCGAAGGCGCAGGCTCGCTCGGGCAGGTCATGCTCCGTATGAAGACCGAGTACCCCGAAGAGTTCGAGGGGAACTTTCGCCGGTTCGGCCTCGACGTGACCGACGACGGCGTGCTGGTAGTCGCCGATCCGACGGTCGGCGCAGAGTTGCACGGTCCCGACGCCAACCAGCGCATCATCCACGACAAACGGTTGATCGCCGTCTTCCAAAGAGCCGGCCAGCTCAGCGACGAGTTCAACGTCTGCCAGATTCTCACCGCCCGCGATAACTATTATCCGGCGGACGACGAGATCGTCGTCGAGGTCGGGGGCCGAGAGATGAAGTGCCTGGTCAAGGACATCTTCAAGAGCGAGGCCGGTTTGGCGACGATGATGGACCGCAAGGTCAACACCGGCAAGCTCGATCCGCTCGGCGAGTACCTGCGCGACTTGGTCGAGCAGACCGGCATGACCGATCTGAAGGACGCCGCCAAATACGAATGGGCGCTCATCAGGGCCATGAAGTACCGTGAGGACTACCTAGCTATGTCCGCGCTCAGCCAGCCCGCACGGCTCGACATCACGCTCAGTCGCGGGGACAACCCACGCGACAGGCGGGGCGGCGGCTAACCGCCCATCGAGCGCTTGTGCCACAGCTCCAGAGCCGGCTGGATCTCCTCGTCGAAGAGCGTAAAGCTGGGATCATGCTGCAGTTCGAGTAGGAACTTCGCGACAACGCCCGCCTGTTCGGGCGTAAACAGCAAGCATGTGGTCTTATAGAACGTGTCGAAGCTGGCCAGCGGACATAGCGCGTACATCGAGTACGTCGCGCACTCACCGTCCGGTTGGCGGAGTGCGGCGCACATGAACGCCGGCAGGAAGTAGGTGAACGCCGGGACCGTCATCGAGGCGATGTTCTTGGCGTTCCGCTCCAGCGCGTCGCTCGGCACCATGCTCCACGGCTTCTCCGACAGGACGCCGTTCATCGCTTCTGAATCCGGGTTCACCTCGCGTCCGAGATCGCTGACGATTTCAGCGGGCGGATCGTCGAGGCGGAAAGCCATCAGCGACATGTCGCGGAACTCGTTCGCGTCCATGGGGGGATTATGCCCCTTTTGGAGGCGTCGCCTAGTGGTCGCCTCTTCGGTGCGTCGCCAAGTGGTCGTCTGCTTCGCGTCGCCTTTATGGTGCGTCGCCAAGTAGTCGCCAAGTGGTCGCCTGATCGTCACCCGGTTTGACTTTCACTCGACCGGACGACGGCAAAGCCAGACGACAGCGCAGCGGACGACAGCAAAGCGGGCGACAGCGCAGCAGGCCGACGCCCCCCTAGTGCGTCTTCCAGCTCTCCCAGTAGCTCGGGTCCTCGATCTTGAGCGACTCCTCGGTCATCCAGAGCGGCTTGAAGGTGTCGAGCATGACGACGAGCTCCTCGGTGCGGGTCTGGCCGATCGCCTTCTCGACCATGCCGGGCTGGGGGCCGTGGGGGATGCCGAGCGGGTGGACGGTGATCGAGCCCTCCTCGATGTCTTTGCGCGCCTTGTACTTGGTGTTGACGTAGTACATGACCTCGTCGCTGTCAACGTTCGAGTGGTAGTACGGCACGACGACCGCCTCGGGGTGGGTGTCGAGCGCCCGCGGGCAGAAGGAGCAGATGACGAAGTTGTGTCCGTGGAACGTCTGGTGGGTCGGCGGCGGCATATGGATCGTGCCGGTGATCGGCTGGAAGTCGTGGATGGAGAACGCCATCGGGTAGACGTAGCCGTCCCAGCCGACGATGTCGAACGGGTGGAAGGGGTGGGTGTAGAGCGTGTACCTCTGTCTTGCTTTGACCAAGACCTCGAAGTCGCCCTTCTCGTCGAAGGTCTTCAGCTCGTGCGGCGGCCGGAAGTCGCGCTCGGTGAACGGCGCGTGCTCTAGCAGTTGGCCGTACTCGTTGCGGTAGCGGCGCGGGACGGTGACCGGGCCGTGGCTCTCGATCGAGATCATCCGCACCGGGAGCTTGTCGAAGCGCAGGCGGTAGATCGTGCCGCGTGGGATGACCAGGTAGTCGCCCTCGCGGATCTCGACGTCGCCGTACATCGACTCGAGCGTGCCGCTGCCGTCGTGGATGAACAGCACCTCGTCCATCTCGGCGTTCTTGTAGTACCGCTCCATCTGCTCGGCGACGTTGACGTGGTTCCAGATCACGTCGCTGTTGCCCATGAGCGGGACTCGCCCCGTGACGGCGTCCCCGTGCGGCTCGATCCCCGAGGTCTTGAGGTGGCGGTGGCGCAGCGGCTCGGCCTTCAGGTAGTTCGGCTCGCAGGGGCCCTTGTCCTCCCACGCTTTGCACTCCGTCGGGAGGTTGATGTGGTACATCGTGCTCAGCGGGCCGTCGAAGCCTCGGGTGCTGAACATCTGCTCGGCGTAGAGCGAGCCGTCGGGCTGACGGAACTGTATGTGCTTCTTGCGCGGGAGCTTCCCGAGTCGGACGTATCGGTACATGGGTCTGTGGCTCGCCCGTATTGTACTGGGTCGCGCAGAACGGCCAGGAGAAAACGGCTTCCCCCGCGACTTCCCCAAACTGATCACCATGTCTGACGACGTGAAGGCCAAGAGGGAGCAGAGCAGGCCAAAGCTGGGGCTGGAGACAACTCCCGCCCCTCCTGCACTGGTTGTACGTGCCAGCGCAGGAGGGGGGGGGGGCGCCATGCCCAAGATTAGTGTTTTCGAGAGTTCTTGTCCCAGCCACCCGAGCGCTATCTTTGAATAACACCATAGGCTAGGTCTCGGGCATCTTTCTCCATGTCCCTTGCAGCTTCTCTTGCCTTGACGATTTTCGCTTCTAGGTTATTCATCTTCTTTATGAATTTACGCTGCTCTGGCAGCGACGGCAGCGGAATGCGTATGGTCTTCAGGATGCTCTTGTTGAGTGTCAAGCCTTTTGCGGCTGGTTGCATATATGCCCGTAGGTCAATTGAAGGGAGGATGTGATACAAATACTCGGGCAGAACCCGCTTGTCCTTCGGAATGAGACCTACAATGGCCTCATTGGTGTACAAGTCGCACCCTGAGATCGCGACTTTCCCTATCGTAAGTTTGAAGCTAAGAAGGACGGTACCGGTGGGTAACTTCTTCACGCTAGATTCCTCGATGCCTAAATCTGTTATGCGCTTTTCTGTTTTCATCACGTAGCGCGACTTCATATCTTTGATCTTTGCCCAAGGATGCTCTCCACCATAATAGGCTTTCACCTTGGTGGAAGGTGTCGCACCTAACATCAGCGTACAGAGGCCTTCCTCGCCCCCCAAAGGAACCCAGTCGGCACGATCCTCTTTTGGCCGATACGAACTGTAGGAGAGTTTGTAATTCGACTTCTTGATGGTCTCGATCGGGACCGAGAAAGACCGGTCACTATCTGGCTTCTCGCTCCATATGCTACGGAGCTCTACCAAGTGGTTTGGTCCGGGGATGGGCGGTCTTCCATTTTTGCTCGAAGTCTTTTCGTAGCCATCCTCGTCAACATCGTAGAACCATACTGACTTAGTGGACTTTCCCTTTTTGAAAATCAGAATGCTAGTCGGTTGTCCGGTGTAAGGACGAAAGACGAAGTTATGCAGGGCAATGACCGCTTCGAGTTCGCATGTCTCGGTAAGTATGCGACGTACACGGACGTATTGTGCGGTGTCAGCGAACAGTAGTCCTTCGGGCACGACGACACCGACACGCCCGCCCTTCGCGCAGGCGTCGATGACGTGTTTGAGGAATACGGGATTGCCATCCTCCGTCTTGAGGCCATACTGACCAGCAAAGTCTGTTTTTTGCGAGAACGGAAAATTCGTGAGAACCACGTTATACTCGCCCTTGACGGGATCCTCGAGGGTGTCGCATTGCACGATGTTGGTGTGCCCGTCGCCCGCTAGGATCATGTTCATTTTCGCGATACTGGCCGTTCCTGTCAGCTCTCGCCCATAAATTGTCTTCTTTTGAAGGAAGTGGCGTGTCTCCGGCGTGTGCTTGACCTTCTGGGCAATATGATGGAAGGCCTCAATGAGGAAGCCACCCGTGCCGCAACATGGATCGTACACGGTCTCCTTGTATTTGGGGTCGACAAGTTCGACGATCAAGCGGACGATGTGGCGCGGGGTGAAGTACTCGCCCAGGTCATTGCCGACGGTGATGGAGTGCTTGAGGAAATACTCGAACGCGTCGCCCTTGACGTCAGACGCGGCATCAAGCAGAGATAGCGTTGAGAGTCGCTTGACGATATTCTCTAAGGTAGTGCCGCTTGCAATCTGAAGACGATCCTGAAAGACATCGCCACTATGGTTGTACTTGCCCACCAAGCGCGGCAAGACTGTGTCATTCAAGTAATCGAGCATCTCATCGCCCGGCTTCTTCGCGAATGAAGCCCAGCAGTACTTCTTCTCTAGTCTCCGTTTCTCCCCCTTTGCTTCTCGCTCATCCTCGATCTCGCTGATGAGTTTCAAGAAGAGGAGGTTCGAGAACTCGCTAAACCTCTCGAGGCCTTCCCGCAGCCCCTCCTTGCGGAGCAGATCATTGGCCTGTGCGAAAATGCGAATGAGTTCCTGCTTCGTCTGAATGTTCTTTGGCGGAGTCGCAAGAGTCGGCCCGTCGTTCGCGAAGCGCAGGAGCAACGACTCGGGCAATAAGTCAGTTATCGGCTCCTCGTCAAGATAGAGCGAAGATCCTGAGCGGCGGTCGAACGACTCGACGATGCCGCCGTCTGCAGCGAAGATGATATTTACATCGAGCGGTTCAGCGTACTCCTCGCTCGCCTTCTTAATCGCGGCGTCAAGAGTTTCCCCTGGTCGCTTTGCTTCTATGATTGCGATCGCACGATCCGTACCGGACTCATACAGCACGTAATCGGGCTCTTTTCCCTTGAGAGCCTTCTTTTGCGCTGTCGTTTTCGGTCGCTCGGTGAAGACATTGCACGCCTTCTTGTCTTCATCACACTCCCAACCGAGATTTGAAAGAATCAAATCAATCTTCTTTCTTGTTGCGGTCTCCTTATGGGCCGTGCGTCGGCTCACCGATGAAGTTGTCGCTGCTCTCCTGACTCTTCCAGTCTTGCGACTCTTAGCCATGACTCATTCTAACCCAAGTGTACGAAGTAGCTCCAGCCTCGGCCCAAATGATTAGGTGGGAGCACGAAAAAGGTTTCGTTCCTGACTGTCGCCTGTAGGCCGTCTCGCGCTTCGCTGAGTGACCAGGAACGAGCGTCAGAAACGCGTGTCAGGCACGAGCGACAGGAACCAGAGTCAGCGAAGCCAGCGTCAGGAACAAGCGTCAGCCCCGTGCGACGTATACTCCCCTCCGACAGCCCGGAGTACACAGATGAAAACTATTATTGGATCCTTAACGGTCGTGCTGATCCTGACGGCGGGCACGGCCTTCGCCCAAGACGGCCTGCTGACGATGGACACCTACATGGAGATGGAGTCGATCCGAAGCCCGAACATCTCACCGGACGGCGAACTCATCCTTTTCACGCGAGGGTACGTGGACAAGATGGCCGACCGCTCGCGCAGCAACCTTTGGATGGTGGACGTCGACGGAGAGAGGGTGAGGGAGCTGACGCACGGCGACTGGAGAGACTCCAGCCCGGTATGGTCGCCGGACGGCGCCCAGATCGCGTTCATCTCCGACCGCGACGGCACGAGCCAGCTTCACGTGATGTGGATGGACACGCGCGAGGTCGCGCAACTGACGCACTTAGAGCGCGCGCCGAGCTCGATAAAGTGGTCGCCGGACGGCAAGCGGATCGCGTTCACGTCGTTCGTGCCGGACACGGAGTCGCCGTTGCCGGTCAAGCTGCCGAAGAGGCCCAAAGGGGCGCAGTGGGCGGCGCCGGCTATCATCGTAGACCGGCTCGCCTGGCAGCGCGACGGCAGCGGCTACCGTCGGCCCGGCTTCACGCACGTCTACACGATCGGCGCGATCCTGGGCGGCACTCCGCGCAAGATCACGAGCGGCGACTACAACCACGGCGACCCGCAGTGGTCCGCCGACGGCGAGACGATCTACATATCCGGGATCCTCAAGCCCGAGGCCGAGTACCTGCGCGGCGACAGCGAGATCTACGCGATCGACCTTGCTAGCCTGGAAGTCACCCCGCTGACCGACCGCAACGGCCCCGACCGCGGGCAGCGCATTTCTCCCGACGGTCGTTGGATCGCCTACACCGGCTACGACGACGAGAACTTCACGAGCACGCTCTCGCACCTCTACATGATGGATCGGCGCGGCAGGGGCAAGAAGACCCTCGCGGGCGACCTGCCGAACTCGCCAGGGAGCGTCACTTGGGCGGATGACAGCTCGGGCGTGTACTTCACGATGGCTGCGGCTGGCAGCACTCAAATCCACTTCGCCTCCATCTCGGGCGACGTGCGCCAAGTGACTGAGGGGGTCCACAGGCTGAGCGGGCTCTCGATCTCGAAGGGCGGGCAGGTCGCGACCGTTCGCTCGGACTTCACGACCCCCGGCCAACTCGTCACTTTCAACGTCGAAGACGACGAAATGAGAATGCTCGTGGACGTCAACTCCGACGTTCTAGAAGGCGTCACTCTCGGCCAAGCGCAGGAGCTGTGGTTCGAAGCGCCGGACGGCGTCCGCGCGCAAGGCTGGCTGATCAGGCCCGCGAACTACGAGGAGGGCAAGAAGTACCCGATGGTGCTGTGGATCCACGGCGGGCCGTGGTCGATGTACACGGTCGGGTTCAGTTGGACGTTCCAGAACTTCGCGGCGAACGGCTACGCGGTGCTGTTCACCAACCCGCGCGGCTCGACCGGATACGGCCAGGAGTTCGTGAACGGCATCCAGTTCTCGTACCCCGGCAAGGACTACGACGACCTGATGGCGGGCGTGGACGCTGCGATCGCGACGGGGGTCGTGGACGAGGACAACATGTTCGTCTGCGGCGGTAGCGGGGGCGGCGTGCTGACCGCGTGGATCGTCGGGCACACGGGCCGCTTTGCGGCGGCGGTCTCGATGCGTCCGGTGATCAACTGGGCGTCGTTCGTCGGGACGACGGACGGGGCGAGCTGGTACCGGCAGTTCGAGAGCTATCCGTGGGAGGATCCGATGGAGTACCACGCGCGCTCGCCGCTGAGCCTGGTCGGCAACGTCACGACCCCGACGATGGTGATGACCGGCGAGGCGGACCTGCGAACGCCGATGACCCAGAGCGAGGAGTACTACCGCGCGCTGAAGAAGCTGAAGAAGGAGACGCTGCTCGTGCGGATGCCGGAGGAGTACCACGGCTGGCGCCGCCCGAGCCACCGGATGCTGCAGCAGCTGTACCTGCAGGCGTGGTTTGAGAGGTATATGCGGTAGCCCGGCGCCGGTCTGCCGGGGCTTTATCGCCGGTTCTCGCTAATCGGCCCTATAATGAGCGTGAGGCTAGAACATGACGCGGGGTCTGATTATCGGTGCGGTCGTAGTCGTCGCGTTCTTTGCCGCGTTCTACGCTGCGGCGAGGAAGATGCAGTCGCTGTCCGATTGGCAATACTACGATCCGTACGCTGTATCAACTACTGTCACGTCTGCCGAGTGGGTCGAGCTGTATGAGTACGAATCACAGGGGTCTACAGGCTGGGCAGGCCTCGAACGACTGATGGCGAGCCACGATTCTGGAGTCGCAGCGTACGCATCCGAACTGCTCTGCGATCAGACGACCGGGAGCTACGAGCACTTCTTCCGAGGCATGCCGAGTATCCAGACGTCGACCAAGTCGTCGATAGGAATGGGTCACTATCCTATGCCCCTGTGGTACGAGGCGCTGAGCATCTTCAATGATGAAGACTCCGAACTGCGCGAGGGGGCGGCTTACTTCATCAGGATCGCGCGGTCGAGAAGTCCGTATGAGATCGGTGCGTGGAGCGAAAACGAGTTCGGCGATGCACTGGTGGGCTCGATTCCCAGCGCCGAAGGGGCGTATGCAGAGCACCTGGCTATGACGATCAGCATGTACCCGCCGGAAGATGACGAGGCGCTGCTCGCCTTGCTTGACTCGGACGATGCAGCGGTTCGCAAGATCGTCGTTCAGACGTTGGGAAAGATTGCTCTGGAATCGTATCTGGAGCCGCTCAGCAACTTGGCGAACGATCCTGACTCCGGTGTCAGACAGGCGGTCGTCACGGCCAAGAGCACCATTCTCAAGACCGTGATCCCGGGCACAGGGCTGCGAAGACCGGTTAACTCTACAGAGAGTTCGAAGAAAAGGCTCGGGATGCCCTAAAGATCCTCGTCCAATGTGCCGTTATGCAAGGTGAGACGATAGGTCTTGAAGAAACAGGGCACGACGGAGGCGACTCCGATCACGCAAAGCCACGGGTCTTGCCGAGCCAAGACAGCCGGGTTGCCAGATCAAGCACCGTTTCCCGCAGGAGGTCTGTCGTGAGAATATCCCGAGAGCAGTTGAAGAAGGTCGCCGAGTCCGCCAGCGACGTAACCCCCGAATCCGCACTGGTCGACGAAGCCGTCATCCGGCTGACTGACAGAGACCTCATCCAAGAGATCACCCACAAGGTCATGGACATGCCGGACCGCGAGGAGATGATCGCCGAGTTGAAGGCCCGGATCGAGTCCGGCGACTACGACGTGAGCGGCGACGACGTAGCGGACGCAATGATCCGCCGTGCGATCGCCGATCAAGTTCGCTAGATACCGTCTCCAGCCCGCCTTTCGATCTCTGAAGGCCCGCCACCCGGGCAAGGCTCGGGCAGTTCGGCGCCAAGCCCGGTCTGGAGAAGGCCGCTGTGCACCACGCCAACGTACCAGACTCCGTCGGGAAGGTCAGGCGACTGGTGCCAATCGTACAGGTATCCGTCCACCAGGTTCTTGCTAGTGACGCACGACGATAGTTGGTAGGTGGGCAGCCGAAGCTCCGTGAGCACCGGATAACAGTCGGAGGGGAGAGGTGGGCGGGCAAGCCTGTAATCGTCCGAGACGTCGATGACAACGACTCGAGCCAGGTTGTAGTCCCAGAGGTTCCCACAGATGTCTGCCATGTCAAAGACGGGGTCGCAACCGTCCAGCGTACGGGACGAAGCGGCCTTCGAGATCGTCGCGCGAGTTCGGGGACTTTCTGCACAGCCCCCGGGCGCTACCGGCCGGCCAGATCGAGCGGCAGCCTGAACATGCCCTCGGTCGACTCGCGCAGCAGCTCGCTCGGAAGACCGCTGAACACGGTCTGCTCTCTGTACTTATACGGCAGCAGAATCGAGACCCGCCGGTTGCTGAAGTGGAACGGATCGTCCACCACTCGGGGCCGGGTGTCCGCGAAGCCGCGGATCATCGACACTTGGCTTGCTTCGACTCCGCCCGACCGCAGAACTGTTCGAACGGCGTTCGCCCGGTCGAGGCTTAGGTCGAAGTTGTCGTACCCCGTGCCTGGGAACGGTCGCGCGTCCGTATGGCCATCGATGATCAGCGGCCGGCCCGAATTGGCGAGAATCGGCGCGATCTTGAGCATCACCTTCTTTGCCTGCGGACGCACAACTTCTTTGCCAAGCAGGAAGAACACTTCGCCGTTCATCTCGTTCTCGATGAACTCCAGAACGAGCCCGTCCGGAGTCACGTTGATCTCTACGGCGTGATCGGCCAGCATCCCGCGCAGCTCAGGATCGTCCTCGAACTCCTTCTCCAGCTGCTTGCGCACGTCTTCCATCGACTCCATGTCCCGATCGATCATAGACTGGCCGGAGTCTGGGCTAAAACGGCCTCCAGGCATCGTGGTACCCGGCGCAACCGTGAACGGGGTTTTGGGAGCTTGCTTGCTGAATCCGACCGGGTCCTTGAAGTACGACTGGATGGTCATTCGATCGTCGTCGTCCATGCCGATGATCCACATCACCATGAAGAACGCCATCATCGCCGTGATGAAGTCGGCGTACGCGACCTTCCACGCTCCGCCGTGGTGGGGGTGCTTGGTCGCCTTCTTCCTCTTGATGATGATGGGTACGCCTTCTGGCATGAAAAACTCCTAATCTAGGCGGGCTTCTTGCCCTTGACCGTTTGCTCCAACTCGGTGAACC
Source organism: Armatimonadota bacterium (assembly GCA_022563855.1). Lineage (NCBI taxonomy): Bacteria > Bacillati > Armatimonadota > Armatimonadota bacterium. The sequence goes on along the minus strand of JADFMN010000007.1, from coordinate 46,892 downwards.
CTGGCCGGACGCTCGGGTCGATGTTACGCCGCGCGAACTCGATGCACGTGATCGGAGACTCCCCCCTGGCGAAGCTGAACAGCGCGTGGCTTAGGCACTTCATGTACTGGCCGTTGAGCCGGACTCGCTGGAGCAGCGCCCTTCCCAGCGGGCCTGCAACGACGTACGCCAAGAACACGCCTAGAAACGTACCAACTAGAGCGGCCGCCACTGCGTGGCCGATCGCGGACGCAGATCCTCCGATCTTCCCCATCGTGATGATGATGCCGAGGACCGCGGCGACTATGCCAATAGCCGGCAACGCGTCCGCAACGTTCTGAACAGACTCGCCCGGCTGCACCTCCTCTTCGTTCGTCGTCTCCAGATCGACCTCCATCATCTCAGAAAGGTCGTGCGGCCCGACCGCGCCCGTGAGGATGACCTTCATCGTGTCGGTGAAAAAGCAAACGGCGTGGTGGTTGGCCAGGAACGTCGGATAGTTCTTGAATATCTCGCTTTCCTCTGGATGCTCGACGTGCGACTCGAGACCTAAGAGCCCTTCCTTGCGCGCAATCGAGAACAGCTCGTACATCATCTTCAGCACATCGAGGTAGTGCTGCTTGGTCAGCTCCGGCTTGAGCAGCCCCTTCATCTGCTGCATCGTCTGCTGCATGACCTTCATGCCGTTCGAGGAGAGGAATATGCCGAGCGTGCTGCCGAAGATGATGAGGTACTCCGCAGGCTGCACCAAAATCATCACTTCTCCGTCGGCCATAATGAAGCCGAGGATGACGCAGATCGAACCTGCGATGATCCCTATAAACGTGTACATCGCTCGTAATGTCGGGCACAACTCCACATCGTTGGGGAGTTGCGTCCTTATAGTAGAGATTGTCGGCTTCCGCACTCCAATTGCTTACCCATGCAGACTCAAGCTCAGAAGATACGGCTCTTAGACTCGCACACGGTGAATCAGATCGCCGCTGGCGAGGTGGTCGAGCGCCCGGCGTCCGTCGTCAAGGAGCTGGTTGAGAACGCGCTCGATGCAGGTGCGTCACGGGTCGCGATCAGGTTGGATCAGAGCGGCAGGCGGCTCATCGAAGTTGCTGACGACGGGGCTGGCATGGACCTGGCCGAGATTCAGCTGGCGATACAGCGTCACGCGACCTCGAAGATCCGAACCGCCGCCGATCTGGCCCAGGCCGCAACGCTGGGGTTCCGAGGAGAGGCGCTGCCGTCGATCGCCTCCGTCTCCGTGATGTCGATCTCCAGCGCGGAGGATGACGGCGTTCGGAGCGTGGTGGAGGTTGAAGCGGGCGAGGTGCGCGAACCCACCCGAGAACCGGGGTCGCGCGGCACCACCGTTCGAGTCGAGGATCTGTTCTTCAACACCCCCGCGCGGCTCAAGTTCCTGCGAACTGACGCGACCGAGCTGGCGGCGTGCGTAGAGGTCGTCTCCAAGTACGCTGTCGCACGGCCTGACGTCGCGTTCCGGCTGTCGCACGGCAGCATCGAGGTCGTCGAGACGACCGGCAGCGGCGATCCGCTCACGGCGCTGGCCGAGGTTTGGGGCAGAGACGTCGCCAAGGCGCTCGCGCCCCTGGATACGTTCAACGGCACAGCGCGGGTGCGGGGGTTCGTCAGCCCGCCGCACTTTACAAAGCCGAATCGCAATTTCCAATGGATTTTCGTCAACGGACGGCCAGTACGGTCCCGAACGATTATCGCCGCGCTCGACCAGGCTTTCCGATCGCTCACGCCCGAGAGGCGGTACCCGGTAGCGATCTTGGACATCCGCGTCGACCCGGCACAGGTGGACGTGAACGTCTCGCCGACCAAGAGCGAGGTGAGGTTCCACCAGAGCGGAGCGATCTTCGACGCCGTGCGGCGCAGCGTGCGAGAGGGGCTGCTGGCGGTCGGCATGGTGCCGAACGCGGAAGGGCTGGCAGCCGCCAACTTGGCGCTCGTCGAGTTGCGCGGTGTAAATCCAGGCGACTCGCCCTTGCAGCCTGGACAGGCGGGTGTTGCCACTCTGCCCACAGGGTTCGGCGTCGAGAGGCTCGGCGCAGCCAGGGAGCCGAGCCTGGAAATCGAGAGCCGCACGATGCCGGACATGCTCCGCGGGCTGCGAGTGCTGGCACAGATAGCGGATACGTTCATCATCGCGGAGAACGACGACGCGCTGCTCATCGTCGATCAGCACGTCGCCCACGAGCGCGTTCTTTACGAAATGCTACGGCGGGTTCGAGGCTCGGCTGCGATCGAGGTCCAGCCGCTGCTGACGCCTGAGACGCTGCAGGTCGACAAGCGCTCCGCCGAGTTGCTGGAGGAGAAGCTCGACGAGTTGAAGGCGGTTGGATTCGAGCTGGACCGCTTCGGTAGCGACACGTTTCTGGTGCGGACGGTGCCGGCCGTCGTTCGCAACAGGAACCCGATGCAGGTGCTGCGCGACCTCGTTGACGAGTTGGTCGATGGAGGCGGTCAAGGCTGCCTCGTGCCGACCAGAGACGAGGTGTACATCCTCTGCGCGTGCAAGATGGCCGTCAAGGCTGGCGACAAGCTGGGGATCCCAGAGATGGAGCGGCTGCTGCGGGATCTGGCTGAGACGGAAAACCCGTACCTGTGCCCGCACGGCAGGCCGATCACGATCGTCATGCCCAAGAGCGACATCAGGCGGAGGTTCAAGAGGTGATCGTCCTCGGCTTCGACCCGGGCCTGGAGCGCATCGGGTTCGGCGCAGTGCAGAAGTCCGGTTCGCGGCTCGTGGCTCTCGAATACGGACTGATCCAAACTCCGAGAATAGAAATCGGGGAGCGGCTGCTGATGGTTCATGAGCGAGCGCTAGAGCTGATCGACCGAATCAAGCCGGACTGCGTGGCGACCGAGCGGCTGTTCTTCGCGAAGAATCAGACGACGGCGTTCGACGTGGCAAAGGCGCTGGGCGTGCTGATGCTGGCGGCCGCAGAGAGAGGGCTGCCGTGCGTCGAGTACCCGCCGCCGGTCGTGAAGCAGAGCGTGGTCGGCAACGGCGCCGCGGACAAGCGTCAGGTGGGCTACATGGTCACCAGGATCTTGAGCCTCGACGAACCGCCGAAGCCGGACGACGTCGCAGACGCGCTGGCCGTCGCGATCACCCACGCTCTACGCGTGGAGCAGCCAGCCGGGGCTCGCTGACCGCTCGCGCACGACGCCAGCCCCGAACAGCCACGGCTGCAGCTGCGGCGGACTCGTCGCCAGGAACCCCGCCAGATCCCGAACGCGAGGCACACGGACCGCGCCCAGCGCCGTCAGCGCCTCGGAGGCCGCGTCGGCCCCGCGACCCCATACGCCGACTACGCTCAGGTCGCGACGCAGCGCGTCGGTCGCACCGTGCCAAGTCCCGCCAACGCGGTAGCGCGGGCGGATCACGACCGTGTGCGTGCCGTAAGCGTAGATCAGCGCGTTGCGCTCCATCGCCTGGCCGGTCGAGAACTCCGCGTCGGGCGCAGACGCGCTCAGCGAGCACGCGCCCTCGAGCAGCGAACACATATCGACCCCGCATGGCAGGATCTCGATGACGCGGGGCTCGGTGCCGCAGGCGATCGCCCCCGCCGCTGCGGCGCGATCCGCGCCCGAAGCGCCGCCAGAAACAAGAGTCCGACCGAGCGCCATCAGCGCAGCGCCGATCCCGGCTGCAGCGCGCAGTTCACGAGCGCTGAGTTGACGGCCGCCAGCAACGCCGACCGCGGGCGCAAGCGGGAGTGTGCCAAAGCGCCACAGAGCCGGCGGAGCCGCCGAACCGAGTGCCTGCAACCAGCGAGAGGGGTAAGTCGGCGAAACAACGGTCACCGTCCTGTCGCTCTCGACCTGTTGCAGCCCCCATTCGATCGCGCCGGGGTCGCCGAGAAGAGAAGCTTCGTCATATAAGCCAGCGATGAGCAGGCACGTGCCAAGCTGGTCCAAGGTGGGCTCCGCTGAGCAGAGCCTTGCAACGACGCGCGGCCAGGCGCGCCGTGGGGCGCGACCGCCGATCGGCGAGCCGCGCAAGTACAGCGCACAAACAGCCGATTCGATCGCCAGCGTCTCGCCCTTCCTCATCCACCTGTGATTGTACCGCCCGTTGAGTAAACTCAGCGGCGGTTCGTATTCGCATGCAAGCCGTTCGAGATCCTCACGCTGATGCTGCAGGTGTAGCCGGCGGTTAAAGCCGAGCCGTGTGGACAAGTCGCCGGACGCCCTCGTGTAGGCGGGTATTCTGCTTCCCTGACCGTCAGTCGGTCGAGGTGGTGCATATGGGCGAAAACATGGAGAAGTTCCGTCACATCGACGGCAGCGAGGCTAGGGTCAGCCGCAAATACATCGAAATCACGTTTCAGCACGGTCACCCTCAGCAAGTAGGCATCAACGGATGCCGGATCGAGGAGGTGATCGACGTGCTGGTGGACAAGCTGCTCGACTTCCAAGGCCGCGACCTCGCGTGCGAGGAGAACGCTACCACGCTGTACCATCTCGACCTGGCTCGCGAGGCTCTGCTTCTGCGCCGACGGCGGCGCGAGCAGCAAGGCGTCGTCGGATCGCCTGAGGCGCACAGCACCGACTGACCGCCTCGACCTGTTCGTCCGGCGGGGTGATCGACTACTCCAGGAACCGAAGTCGAGCACGATCTGTATAAGAATCGCTATGCAGCCTGTTCAAATACAGCGTCAGGACGAAGAGATGATCTCGACGTTCGCACGAGGGACGGTCACCTCTTCGCCGCTGTCGATGCTCGCCCTCAGGACGCGGACTCTGGCGCCGGAATCGATCGTCTGGAGCTGAGCCGGCAGATCCGTGACGGTTGCCAGCACGCCAAAGTACGGCTCGCGAATGATGCGGATCGGCGTTCCGACCGTCAATGTGTGCGACTCCTGATCCGCAGCTACAGCCTCCGCACGGCCCGCGATAGACACGATGACTTCCGGTCTGATCACGCCCGCGCGAATCTGAGTTGCGCCGTTGATGCTGGCGTTCTTGCCCTCCATCGATTTGAAGAGCTTGAACGTGCGGGCTGCCATTTGCAGTTCGCCGAACCCCTCGGTGACCATCAACGTCACGCTGATGTCCTCTTGGCCGGTAATGGCGACGCCGATATCGTAACCGAGGAATTCGATCAAATCCACGTCGCGCACGGCGCCCACGACGATGCCGACGACGCCCGCCTCAGTGGCGCGGCTCAAGGCGTCTGCCGTGACGTTGGCGCCCCCCACGAGAATCGCCCCAGCGTCACTATCTTTGATTCTGCTCGCGTCGAGCACGGCGTCCGGCGCATCGACCGCGACTCGGATCGTGCCGTTGCGCTCCCCGCCGACGCCGAAGATCCCCTGGATCATCGCACACCGCGTTTCGATCACCGCTCCCTCGCCTTCGGTGACCTCGACGACCGTACCGCGGATGTAGCCGGTGATCTCAACGGGAATGGAGGGCTGCCGTACCAGCACGTGCCCGGTGACCTCCGAGATCGATTCGACTTTGCCGGAGTATGCCGAATGCACCGACTGCTTGAACCATCCGCGGATAAAACCTTTCGTCTCGGCGATGAGCTGCCCCGCTTCGATCGTGTCCCCCAGGCTGACGACGAGGAACTCGGGAGCCTCTTGCACTCCGACCCCAAGCAGCTCCGACAGTCGAATGGTCTGCAGGTGACCTGGCAGCATCGCCCTCGCGATCACGTCGTTGGGGCCGACGGTGTCGCCCACTTTGACAATAACCTCACCTTTGATCGGCAATCGCCGCGTTCTTTGGACGACCGTGTCGCTGCTGACGGTTAGACCAGGAGTGTATGCGCTGCCCAAATTTGAACCTCTGCGACACGGTGAATGTCGCGACTGAACAGTTTAGCATGGTGTGTTTGGGCTCCGCACAATCGTCCCGCCGAGTCCAGAATCGTAGTGGTACCATTTGCGCCGTGAAGGCGATCGTCAAGGCCAGGGAAGGGGTCGGAATCGACGTTGTCGATGTCGATGAGCCCTCGATCCGCCCGGGGCACGTGAAGGTTAGCGTCGAGCGCGGCTCGGTGTGCGGCACCGATCTTCACATCTACAACTGGGACGCTTGGGCCAGCGGCAGGATCAAGCCTCCCCGCATCATCGGCCACGAGTTCTGCGGCACGATCGTCGAAGTCGGAGAGGGAGTGACTGACCGCAAGGTCGGCGACGTTGTGGCTTCAGAGTCGCACATCACTTGCGGTCGCTGCCGACTGTGCCGTCTCGATCTGCGACACCTGTGCGAGAACACCGTCATCCTCGGCGTGGACGTCGACGGCGGGTTTGCGCCGTACGCCGTCATCCCGGCCGAGAACGCCAGACAGTCCCCGCTCGACCTTCCGAGAGAAGTGGCAAGCATGCAGGACGCAATCGGGAACGCAGTGCACACCGTCATGGACGGTCCGGTGGAAGGCCAGAGCGTGCTCATCACCGGCATGGGTCCGATCGGGCTGTTTTCACTCGTCATCTGCAAGGTGTTGGGAGCCCGAAAAGTGTACGCGACGGAGGTCAGCGACTACCGCGTCGACCTGGCGCGCAGGCTCGGCGCGGACATGATCTTGAACCCGCAAAAGGAGGACGTGCACTCTATCTTGGCAGGGTTGGAGCCGGGCGGGGTCGACGTCACGATGGAGATGTCCGGCCACCCGTCGCAGCTCGACCTAGCCATCGAATCCACCCGCTCCGGCGGTCGTATCAGCCTCTTGGGGCTATACGCAGACCGGTTGAGATTTGTGGACATGAACAAGGTGATCCTCAAGGGACTGAGCTTGCGCGGAGTGACCGGACGTCATCTTTGGCGAACTTGGGAACAGATGCACGAACTGCTCAAAGACGGCAAGATGGACTTGCGCCCGATCATCACGCACGAAATGCACTTCACCGAAATCGAGCAGGCGATGCGGCTCCTCAAGCGCGGCGAGGCCGGCAAGATCGTGCTGTCGTTCGAGGATTGACCGCCGCAGCCTGCAACGTCCGTGGCCGCGTCCGGACGTATCGGGCCGTGTGCAACCCCTGTAGCCGCATCCTTTAGGTTGCGTCCGGACGCATCGGGCCGTGTGCAACCCCTGTAGCCGCATCCTTTAGGTTGCGTCCGGACGCATTAGCCCGTGCTATTCATCCGATCAGCACTTCTTTCAGGTCGTATCCGATTGATCCGATACCGTGGTACTCAAACGGTGAGTCCGCCAGACCGGCCCTGATCGGATTCTCACTAACGTAGCTTGCGATTGCGTCGAGATCCTCGCTCTTGCGAACGACGCGGTCGTGAAAGTCTTTCTGCCAGGCAAGCCCTTCTTTCCTAAGATTGAACGCAGACACCTGCTTAAACCTCTCGAATGCTTTCTTGACGTCGGATTCAGCTGTCCGGCCAGTGATTATCGCATGCAAATGGTCGGGCATGAAGCAGTAGATAAGGACGCCGCAGTTTTCTGTGGCCACAGCCTTTGCCAAGAACTCGACGTGCTGTGCTGTTCGCTTGTGGCAAACGAATGGGCGACGGTGGTCCTTGATGCATGCGGTAAAGGAAACGGTTGCATTTCCTTTGTACGCTTCGGGTTCTAATCGGTGGCGCTTCTCCCTCGGTCTCACGTCTCCGATAATTGTAGCCGCAAAACGTAGCCGCATCCTTTAGGTTGCGTCCGGGCGTATCGGTCCGTGCCTTCAAATGGAAGTCGGCGGCAGACCGCGCAAGCTGAAGCATGCGGCTACATTCCGACCGCGCGGCTGCGGCGATTCGTCGCGGGATTCTGTAACCGCATCCGTCAGATCGCGTCCGGTTCAGCCGGTACACTTGGACCGATGAACATCGCCGTGTTACCGTTCAACGCGACAGAGGGTACTGAGCCGGCGCTTGCCAGGCAGCTCTCCGCGTTCTTGGGCGACGCTGCGAGGCGCAGCACCGGTTTGAACTTCAATCCGGTGAACTATCTGGCGCGCATCGAGGTGAGCGGCATGCCGAGGTTCGCCCACGTGAATCCGTCGGAGTCGCTGAACGAACTCGACGTTATCGCGTCGCTGTTCGAACAGTCCGGAGCGGATCAGATCATCGACGGGTTGCTGGCCGAGAAAGACGGGGCGGGAACCATCACCATGCGCTGGTTTGAAAAAGGGGCAGAGCAGCCGACCAGCACAAAGGAGTACCGGTATCTCCCTGGCGGGATGACCGCTTCCCTCCGCGAAGCGTTCGAGGACATGCATGCGCAAGTGGGCAAGCAGCTTGCGGACGGCTTGAAGGAGAACGAATCCTTGTTCGGCACGAACGACGCGGGGGCTTTCAGGTCTTTCTTGATCGGCTACGACGCAGCCCAGTACGTGGAGCGATCTCAGGGGCTCGTCGTAGACGAGTTCGACCCAGGGCCTGCGTTCGAGCTGTTGTTGAGCTCCGTGAAGGCTGATCGCGACTGGGAGGGGCCGTACTTGACGCTCGTGGAGCTGTGCAAGCTCTGCACGATGTACCGCGTCGGCGATCCCACGAATATCGAAGGCGCTCTCAAGAGTGTGATCGAACTGGAGCCGGACGACGGGCGAGCCTGGTTCATGCTCGGAAACCTGCACGGCTCCATGGGGGACCACGAGGAGGCAGTCCACGCTTTTGAGACGGCGCACCAAAAGAGCCCGGAAGAGCCGACGATTCTCTCGACCCTCGCGCAGGCTCAGCTTGCCCTTGGCATGCCTGCAAACGCAGAGAGGAATCTGAAGAAGGCGATCAAGATGGAGGGCGAGGACAAGCCGAGCATGGACTGGCTGGCGAAGGTGCTGGCGCAGACGGGCCGAGAGCATGAAGTACCTGCGCTTTGGAAGGAGCTTGTCGACGAGAACGCACAGAACCCTCACTTTCGCGCGAAGTACGCGCTCTCCCTGCTCGCAGCCAAGGAGGAAGGTAAAGCGATCAAGGAGTTTGAAGAAGGCCTGAACGACTTGGAGGACGTGGCAACCCTGAAGCGGTACTACGCGCCGGTCCTGGCTCAGCGCAAAGAGCTTGACCGAGCCATGGACCTGTATGAGGATTGCATCGACGCAGCCCCGACAGACGTTCCGCTGCTAGCCGAATACGCGCAGACGCTAAAGGCAGCTGACAGGGAGTTCGAAGTCCCCGAAGTCCTCAAGAGCATCCTTGCGGCCAATCCGGATTTGAACACGAAGGCTCAAACAACCGCGTGGCTGATCGAAATTGAGCAGGGGGAGCGAGCCGAGATCGTTCGCCTCGCCGCAGAAAAAACTGAATCTGGCGACTTCGAGGGGGCGCTGAAGGACGTAAACGCGCTCAAGAGCTGGCTCGCCGATTACTGGAAGCTCTGGGCGATTCTGGCCACCATCCACAACAACCTCAACAACGCTGAAGAAGCAGAGCGGTCAGCCCGGCGACTGCTCGATCTATACCCCGCCTGTGAGCCGGGCTACGGCGAGCTGGCGACCGCGCTCGCGGCGCAGAACCGCGAGGAAGAGGCGTTTCAGCTGTTGCAGATGGCGAGGGTGAACATGCCGAACTCCTTGCTAGTCGCCGTCAACTACGCGCAGGCGGCCAAGCGGATAGGTCGCGGAGATGAGGCCAAGGCGATCGCCAAACAGCTGCGCAAGGCTACGAACAACGCTGAGAATCTACAGCAGGTTTTTGACGAGTTAGAGCGGTAGAGGCAGCTTGCCGGCGAATCAGTACAATTACGGGATTTCGGGTCTCGCCCGGTTCGGTTGGTTTTAAGCTACAGAAAGCCCCTTCCTTCATCCGATAATTCAGGTGTTGGTTGCAGGAGATCGCTCCTATGATCAGGGAAAGAAGGGCCTATGCCACACTTTGCGTACACAGCCATAGATGCAAACGGGAAGACGGTCAAATCCGTCATGGAAGCTGACAACGAGGCCTTGGTTCTCAATAAACTGCGAGAGCAGTCCATGCGGATCGTCGATGTGCGCATGACCAAGAAGAGGAAAGGGCCTGTCTCGTTCGGCAAGAAGAAGATGAAGGCGAAGGCGCTTGTCGTGTTCTCTCGCCAGTTTGCAACGATGATCGACGCCGGAATTCCGATTCTGCGGTGCCTTGAGATCCTGTCTTCTCAGACGAAAGATCAAGCGTTAAAGCCCGCTCTCGAATCCGTGACGAGCGACGTTAAGGGTGGCATGACGCTCAGCGACTCCATGGTAAAGCACCCCGGGGTGTTCAACAAGCTCTACGTCAACATGGTTCGGGCTGCAGAGCTCGGCGGCCTACTGGACGTCATTCTCGATCGGCTGTCCGGCTTCCTTGAGTACGAGGCAGATGTGCGGGCCAAGATCAAGGGCGCGATGATGTACCCCGTGCTCGTCATCATTTTCTCGGCCATCATGCTGATGGTTCTGTTCAGCTTCGTTCTGCCGAAGTTCAAGGCGATCTTCGACGGAATGAAAGTGGAGATGCCGGCGGTAACGGCTGCGCTGTTCTCGTTCGGCGACTTCATGGCGAAGTTCTGGTGGGTCATCCTCCTCGCCGCAGGAGGCATCGTGATAGGAACCAAGGTGTACGGAAAAACGGCTCGCGGTCGGTACCAGATCGATTACTTCAAGCTGAAAATGCCGATCGTCGGTGAGCTGACGCTCAAGATGAGCATTGCCCGGTTCTGTCGAACCTTTGGAACTTTGCTCAACTCGGGAGTACCGATGATGCGCGGACTGGAGATCACTGGCGAGACCCTCGGCAACCTCGTCTTGCATGAGGCGATCGAGCAGACGCGCGACGCGATCCGAGAGGGCCAGAAGCTGTCCGACCCGCTCGCCGCGACTGGTCTGTTCCCGGTGATGGTGACGCACATGATCGACGTCGGAGAAGAGACCGGCCGATTGGCGGAGATGCTGGTCAAGGTCGGCGATTTCTACGACTCCGAGGTTGATGCGACGGTCAAGGGCCTGACCTCGATGATCGAGCCGATGCTCATCATCTTCCTGGGCGGCGTCGTCGGATTCATCGCGATCTCGGTTATGACTCCGATCTTCAAGCTCGTCAACAGCGTGAACTAGAGCGATAGCTCAACGTGCAGGAGCGGCGCGACGATGGGGAGGATGCGTTGCCGCCAGGCAGGCGCCGCTGAACGAAGGCGTCTGCGGCGATACGTTTTGAACGGTAGTAAACAGTAGCATGTCTGAAGGAATACCGCGACAAAAAGACGACGGAGAACAGCTTGTGGTGCAGTTCCTGGACAATCCCAGGGACGACCTCAAGGACTTGATCATCGTTCAATACTCACCGATGGTCGAGCGGATCGCAAGGCGATTCAAGGGACTAGAGCACGAAGACGATCTCGTCCAGGTCGGCTATATCGGGCTCCTGAACGCCTTGAGCAAGTTCGATCCTTCGGCTGGGGTGCGCTTCAACACGTACGCGACGCACCTGGTAGCCGGAGAGATCAAGCACTACCTGCGCGACCGGTCGCAGACGATCCGTCAGCCTGCCTGGCTGCAAGAGCTTCGCCACAAGGTCCACAAGGCCGCAACGATGCTCCACGCGGTCAGCGGAGAGCCGCCCAGCGAGCGGGAGATTGCGGAGACCATCGGCGTCAGCGAGTCTGCCGTCCGAGAAGTGATCGCAACGCAAGAGCTGCTGCGCGTCGGATCTCTCGACATGTCGATGGGCGACGACGAAGACGGTGAGAGCGACGTCGACAAGCTCGACGCTGCCGTGTTCGAGCCGGATCAGCTTTCGGTCGAAGAACGCGTGGTCTTGGACACGGCGATGCAGCAGTTGCGGGACCTCGAGCGCCAAGTGCTCGTCCTTTTCCACTTCGATGCACTGTCACAAACTGAGATCGCAAATCTGTTGGGGATTTCTTGCAATTACGTTTCCCACATATTGAGGCAGTCGCTCGCGAAGCTGCGCAGAATACTCACATCGGAGGACGAACTGGACCGGATCCTCCAACGGGGCGAAGTGCAGCTCAGCGGCGACGTGCTGGACCTGGACAGCGGCGTTTACAACGAAAGGTATTTCTTGGGTCGTCTGACAGAGGAGATTCACCGAATCGCGGGATCGAATGAGACGCTGTCAGTCGTGATAGTCAAATTTGATGGGCTTGAATCGCTAGCCTCGTTCTACGGCGACCAGTCGGTTCGAGACTTTCTGACCGATGCGGCGAACCTGCTCAAGGACGTGGTCCGGAATATGGACATCGTTTGCCGTGTCGGGGACGTGGGATTTGGCGTCATCCTGCCAGCTACCGGAGCGAGCGTCGAGATCGTCAGCGAACGACTGGGGCGAAAGTTTGGCCAGTGGCTCGCTGGAAGGGTCGCGCCGAATCGAGCGATTATCGCTTCGATCGGGTACGCAACCGTGCCTGATGACGGCTCGTCGGTCGCGGACCTTCTAGCGAAAGCGGCGGGGCGGTCCTCCGGCGAAAAGCCAGGCCCTGAACAACCAGGACGCGCCGCCTAGCGCCACAGGCCCACCAGCGATTACGCGATTTCTCCGTTCTGCGGCACAATCAACCCATGAGCCTCGTGGTGCCGGTCGCGCACGATTTCACATGCCCATGGTGCTGGATAGGCCAGCAGCAGGCACGTCGCCTGGTCTGCGACTTCGGCGTCGCCATCGAGTGGAGGGCGTACGACCTTTGGCCTCCGTCGCTCACCCCTCCTCCAATGCGCCATATCGAGCGCGACCCTCGGAGACCGTCGATCCCGACTCGGCTTGAGCTTGCCTATACCGTAGACGGACTCCCTCCGCCGTCGATCGAACGACCGAAGCCGACATCAACGCACAACGCGCATGAAGCCGTTGAATTTGCGAAGCTGCACGGAGTACAGGACGATCTCGTCGAGCGGATTTACGAGGCGCATTGGGAGCTGGGCCTGAGTATCGAATCGCCCGACGTCCTTGCCAAGCTTGCCGCCGATCTCGTGCCTGACGTGCAGGCCATGAAGAGGTCGATCGAGCGGCGCGAGTTCGCAGAGAGAATCATCGAGTTCGATCAGCCAGCGTACGAGTCGGGCGTGTACTACGTTCCGACGTTCTTCGTCGGCGACGAGCGACTCGCCGAACAGCCTTATGCCTGCATCGAGCAGGCGATTCGGCGGGAGCTGTCGCTGGATTCGCAGGTCGGGGTTTACGCGTGTCTACAGTGGGGCGCGCCGCCTGAAGGGCGACCTTACGTCGTCATGAACATGGTCTCCACGCTGGACGGCAAGTCCGTCACCGGAGAGCGCGACGAGCCGGTCGCGGACCTCGGCTCCGAAACCGATCACGCGACCATGCGGCAAATTGAGGGCGCTGTCGATGCAGTCCTCATCGGCGCCGGCTCGCTGAGAGCGACGCCGGGACTGTGGTACGCCGAGCATCTGTGGCGTATCGTCGTAACGGGCAGCGGACAAATTCCCGTGGACGGCAGGTTCTTCACCGACGCGCCAGATCGCGCGATCGTCGCAACGACCGCTTCAGGAGCGGCTCGCCTAGGTCAGAGCGCCAGGACGGAGCAGTTTCCAGGTGATCAAGTCGACATCGCTGACCTGCTGAAGTTCTTGAGAGTCGAGCTTGGCATCGTGACGCTGCTCGTCGAGGGCGGAAGCGAGCTGAACGCCCAGCTGTTCTCATGTGACTGTGTCGATGAGCTATTCTTGACCGTGGCTCCGAAAGTGAAGCTCGGCAGGCGAGTGCCAACGATTGCAGACGGAACTCCGCTGTCGGCTGGCGACATGCTGCGGTTCCGGCTGGTGACGAGCAAAACGGTTGGAGACGAGACGTTTTTGAGGTACCGGAGGAATTAAGCGAACTCCTCCCCCCGGACAGCTGCGACGGCCGTTCTCGCGGCCCATGTCGCCGTTGACGTATCTGCTCCGCAATCCGGGCAAGACACTCCCGCTCTTGGGCGTAATCACGCTCGCCGTCATGCTGATTGCCGGCATGGTGGCCGTCATGAACTCAATTCCGCTCTCCGTTTCGACTGTTTACAGCTACTCGAAGCATTATCTGGGCGTTACACCGCGCGGCGATCAGTCCCAGGTCGGCGCAATTCGCGATCGGATTACGGCAGGGTCGCCGGTGGAGATAGATCGGATCATGACGTGCCGCCTCGCCTCCTCGTCGATCAACAGCATCGTCGGGGGATGGCCGTTCGTGGTCCTCGGCTTAGAGCAGGACGACTTGGAGTTCTACGGGCAGAGGCTTGGGGGCGCGACGCTGTCAGGTCGCTACCCGATGGCTGGCGAAGCTGAGGCGACCATCAGCCGCCCCGTGGCAAAGAACCTGGGCCTGGAGCTAGGGGACGCGCTGATGGGGCCGGCTCAACCGGATTCGTACTCGCCGAACGAAGTCGAAGTCGTTGGGATCATCGACACCGAGGACTGGATAATGGTGACGTCCGTGGAGTACCTGCGAGACCACCACTTTCCGCCAGTCGATGCGCTGCTCGTCTTTGCGAAGGATCCTCACCGCCAGAGCGAGCTGGATCAGTGGGCGCTGGACGAGTTCAAAGGCAGTTCCGCACGGATCTACTCGTTCTTGGAGCTAGAGCGAGAGACGCAAGAGTCGTTCAGCACCCTTTACCTGATCCTGAACATCGTCGTCGTGAGCCTCGTAGTCGTGATCACGACGATGATGGGCATGCTGATAAACATGTATCAAGCACAGCGCGTACAGGAGTTCGGACTGCTGCAGGCGATCGGGTTTTCCAAAGCAAGGCTGTTGCGTCGCGTCCTGGCGGAGACGACGATCGTGTTGAGCGGTAGCTGGCTGGTCGGGTTGGCGATGGCGATGGGCCTGCTGTACGGGTTGAAGGTGCAGATATTCGACCCCAAGGCGTACGCGATCGAGGTTTTCGTCGTCGGGCCGTACCTGAACACGCTACCGGTCCCGCTGATGATCTTCGTCGTCGCCGTGATCGATCTGTACGTGCGGTTTCGACGGTTTGACCCGGTCGCCGTGGTCGAGCGGAGGCTCGCGTGATTCAGCTGTCCAACGCGTCGCTCGTGTACGTCGATCAGGAGCGGGAGGTTTACGCGTGCCGCGAGCTATCCTTCGACGTCGTGCCAGGGGAGTTCTTGGGAATCCTTGGGCCATCGGGATCGGGCAAGTCGTCCATGCTTTACCTCATGAGCGGCTTAAAGGTACCGACCTCCGGGTCAGTCTTGTACGAAGGGAAGTCGATGTCGGAGCTATCGACGCGCGAGCGGGATGCGTTGCGTTTGAAGACCTTCGGCTTTGTGTTCCAGCAGCCGTATCTGATCGGTTACATGACTTCGCTGGAGAACGTGCTGCTCGCCAGTCCCGACGAGTTCGACGTAGACGAGGGTGTGCGGCTCTTGGCCCAGCTTGGGCTCGAGGACAAGATGAAGCGCCTTCCGCATGAGCTGAGCGGTGGCGAGCGGCAGCGAGTGTGCGTCGCCAGGGCGCTTCTCGGGTCGCCGAGGGTGATCTTCGCCGATGAGCCGACCGCATTCCTCGACAGCGAGACTGGCAGCCAGGTGATGGACCTCCTGGTCGATCACCGGGGGGAGGGCACGCTGATCGCCGTCACGCACGATCCTGCGATGCTCGACAGAGCTGATCGCGTCGTCAGGATAGTCGACGGGGCGATCCAGGGGTTGTAGCGGCCAGGCGAGGAGCTGGCCCGCATGGTCCTAACGGCGCGGCTAGACCGTGGTACCATTCCGCCTGGTTTCGACCTGTGGGTTGCATGGGTGCACGAGAGGAACAATGAAGTTTCGAAAGTTGTATTGGGTTACGGAGCAGATTGACGGACAGGGGCGATCAGAGGTTGTAGGCGTATATACGTCGATTCCCGACTTGGTGGAGATCGGCCTGCGCTGGGACGACGGACTGTCCAAGCGAGTTGGCTACCGCCTATCCTTGGTCAAGCTAGACTCGAAGAAAAAGCCGCTCGGCGCGTGGCAGTCGCCCGACTTTGCCAGTCTTGCAGACGACCTCGAAGAGTTCATCAATACAAAGGAGTTTTCGCGCTCTGAATGTGAGCGGCTCGTCCAGGAGCTGTCAGGGCTCATCCAAGCTAACGGCAAGAGCGACGCAGCAGACGCTGCTGGCTAGCCGCCGTCGCTGGACTCGTCGCCATCGTCTGAGTCGCTTGACTCAGAGCTGTCTACCGAGTCCTCGGTGGGCGAAGTGCCGACGTTAATTCCGGCCGTGTCTCCAGCCTGCAACTGTTCCTGGAATCTAGCAAACGAGGACTTGATCGACTCCTCGTCTGCCGAAATCTCGACTTCTGCGTCCTTGAGCCGCTTTCCGACTTCAGCGGTGAGATCGTTCGCCAACCTTCCGCGTCCGAGCGCGATCTGCCTTCGCGCATACTCCTTGCGGTCGTCAGTCATGTCGATCGGCGCAGCGGCGGTCCGGCCTTCGATCAGGAACATCACCCAATTCTGGTCGATTTGCAACCATTCGGTTATGCCGTTGACGGGAGTGGCCTCTACTAGTTCACGGACGGCGGGACTAAGCTGATCCAGTCGCCGCTCGGGGAATCTGCCCTGGGTCCTGGCCGCGTTCGGGGCTTCGCTGAGTTTCGCCGCAACGTCCTTGAACTTTCGTGCGCTGGCGAGAGCGGCATCGACGTTCTGTTTGCCTGCTTCCGACGTCACGAGTATGTAGTACATATCGATCGTCGCCGGATCCATAAACTGCTCGGGCCGCTCCTTGATCAAGGTTTCAATCTCGTCTATTGTGACTACGATTCCCCTGGTGAGAAGTCGCTCTCGGGCAAGATCGACGGAAACTTCCCTCCTGATTTGGGACTGCGTATAGCCCCTAGATCGCAGGCTATCGACAAAGTTCGGATTGAGCCGCTTTCTGAACTCGATCTCGGCCTCGACTTCATCCTCGTCTGGCAGCAGGCCTGCGTCCTCCGCCAATTGGAGCAGGATCTGCTGCGTGATCAGATCCTGGATCGTTTGGAACGCCATTGTATCGGCAATCGGAAGCTCCACAACCTGGCCGTTGCTCAGCACGACGCGGACCATCGCCTTTGTCTTCATGTGCTGAAGGAACGCCTCTTGGCTGATAGCAGCGCCTTGTACCGTCGCGATTTTCGGTGATCCACCCCCGCATCCGACGAAAACCAAGGCCACGATGATCGAGGCGAGCGCTAAAACGGCGAGCGTTAGAAAAAATGAGCGTTTCATAGAGCGTTTCATAGGCTGTCCAGAATCGGTTTTTGTGCGACCATGCTACCAGAGGCGCGTTCGGCTAGGTTCAACTGGCGCGGTAGGCGAAGGTGCAAATTCCGTGCCGATTGGCTAGGCGGAAATGTCGAATCCCTCTTCCGCCTCAGGTTGGTCTTGATGTGAAGCGGACTCTGCCGCCTCATCCTCGGGCGCATCGTCATCGGCGTGCAATTCGACGGTGTCGTGCGGTTCATCCTTGGTTTTGCCCTCCTCCTTTCGCCGCTTCTCTCGGTCAGTCCGAGAAACAGATTTGTGCTTGTCCGGGCGAACGTCTGGTCCCTTCCGGAAGATCCTGCCAACTCCGTCGAATTCGGCCATGCCTCATCCTCACCTGACGTTCGCGGATCCTTGCTCCTGCATGAAGCTCCTCAGCCTCCCCATCGCCTGGGTGTGCAGTTGGTAGACGCGACTCTCGCTGACTCCGAGCACCTTGCCGATCTCTTTGAAGGTCAGTCCCTCGAAGTAGTACAGGCCGACGACCAATCGCTCGCGGTCGGGTAGGCGATCGACTCCGGCAGCCAGGATTCGCCGCAGCTCGCGGCCTTCGGACTGCTCCTCAGTGTCGGCAGCCGAATCGACGATCATGTCGACGAACCGAATGCTCTCGTCGCCTCCTCCGGTGCCTCCCACCACGTCGTCCAGGCTGTACACGTTGGTGCGCCCCATGCGCACCAAGATGTTGCTGACGTCGTGCTCGACCATACCGATCTCCTCAGAGATCTCTCTTGCGGTAGGTTCGCGACCCAACCCAGGCTCGAGCTTTCGCTGGGCCTTGGTCACAGCCTTCATCTTTTCGCGAATTGATCGTGGAACCCAGTCCTGGTCTCGCAGCATTTCGAGGATGGCGCCGCGAATGAGCGCGATTGCGTAAGTCTCGAACTTCACGTCGCGAGTCGGATCGTACTGGTCCACGCTCTTGATAAGTCCGATGACGCCGTTGCCGATCAAGTCTTCCCGGTCGAGCCCGCCGGGGAAGGTCGTTACGAGCCTGCCAGCCGTGATCTTGACGAGGTAGGAGTAGTGGTTGATCAGTGAGACGCGGGCCTGAGGGTCTTTGTAGACCTTGAACTCAACCCACGATCTCTGAAGCTGATCTTGTGTCAGTGGCATTTCTCGCTCCGGTTAAGCCGCGTCAGCCAGGGAATCTTCATCCTCGGCGTCGTCAGACTCTACCTCGTCATCCTCGTCATCTGCGAAATCGTCATCTGAATCCTCGTCAGTTTCATCGCTTGCGCGCGGCGGTGCAACGACGAACGTCCAGATCGTTGCGAGCACCATGCCCGTCACGTACGCTCCCGCTCCCCGCACCAGCGTCGTTACGGCGTCTGTTTGCGTTAGAATGCTCGCTGCCAGAGCCGTGAGAGCCAGGAGACCTGCGACGAGTTGCGGCATCTTTATCAACCTAGCGGACGGGCTTGCGGATAAGCCCTCCAATAGACATTCTGGTAAAAACCACGGAGTTCTTGAGGCCAAACCTGAAGAGTTTTCTCAGATTCCTCTCCTTGAAAACCTAGAGCAGTATCTTAAGACCGTCGTACGCGAGTTCGACGCCGTTCGGAAGCTGCCCGTTCACCTCGTCGTGATCGTAGTCGTCGCTGAGGTGTGTGAAGTAGGTTTTGGCGGCCCCAATCTCCTCGGCGACCTCGATCGCCCGGTCGTAGTGGAAGTGATTCGGGTGCGGCCGGTACCTTACGGCGTCCAGAATCAGGCACTCAAGATTCGAGAGCTTTGACATCGATTCGTCAGGGATATGGCTGACGTCGGTGACGTACGCGAAGTCGTTCACGCGGATGCCGAGAACTGGCAAGTCGCCGTGCTCGACCCAGACCGACCGAATCGTCAAGTCGACGACTTCGAGGCAGTCGGGCACATCGTGGAGCGTGAACCGTGGCAGGTCGATCTCCGGTTCGGGTATTTGGAAAGCGTATCCGAAGACTCGCCGGATGTCCTGTTGGTACCTCGGGGCGGCGTAGATCGGGATCGGGCGACCGCTGATAATGCCGAACGGTCGGAGGTCGTCCATCCCCATGATGTGGTCTGCGTGGGAATGGGTGATCAGGCAAGCATCGAGGGACCGAATCCCCTCTCGCAAGACCTGCATCCTAAAATCGGGGCCACAGTCAACGAGAACGTTGCCACTGTCCGTTCGCAGGGCGATCGATGGTCGCGTCCGATGGTTCTTGGGGTTGGCAAGAAACGCCTCCGGGTACGTTTTGCCAGGCATTGGGACGCCATTGCTGGTGCCTGAGCCGAGCACGACGACGTACGGCGTCACTGTTCGAAGGCCTTTTCGAGCACCCTCATGGCTACCAGCGTGCTCGGCAGGTCGCTGTATTGGGACACGCGCTCGATGCACCGGGCGAAGCTTCGTTCTTCCAATTCGTCCGCGACCGGCGTTTCGATCAGCGCGTCCGCGAGGATTTCTACGGCATCGAGGAAATACCGCGCCCGAGTTTGTGGCAGAGTGCGGTTCGACATCTCGTTGAACCTCTTGCCCAACAGTTCGTACAGGCCGTCCCAACTTTTCCTTGCAACCGCCTCGGCGGTGACTCTTTTGTGCGTCGATGCCTGTAGCTTCTCTCGCTCGACGTCGCCGCGCTTTTCGTTCTCCCAGTCTTCTTGGCCAACACCGCTGATGACCCTCAGGGTCACCTTGGCCTTCAGCTCGCGCCCGACGACGGTCTCGATCACCTGTCGGGTGCGAGGCAGGCGCAGGTGGCCTATAAGGTCGCTGTCGTCGTGACCCAGCCCTAGCACCAGTGTTCCGTCCTCCAGCACTATTGGCTTGCAACCGTTTAGCGCAGTCCAGACGCCAACGCCTGTGACACCATCACGAATCTCGGGCAAGACCTCGTTCCAGAGTTCGACAACGTTCGCCATCAGAGATTATTATGAAGTCATTGGCCGCAGATTCGCTAGAACGATTATCTCGACCTCGCGATCCCGGGCACGATGACGTCGCCGACGGCAAACGCGCGCTTGGTGTCTTGCAGCACGACTTTCATTCTTTGGCCGATGTGTTCTGATGCGGAGTCCAACTCGACGTAATAGCCGTCATCAGTCCAGCCGATCGCTTTGTCGAGGCTCTCGTCTGCGGAGCCGCGGATGTTGCACTCGACGACTTGGGCACGCCGGAACCCCATGTGCTCGCGATCCATATCCTCGATATTGCCTGACTCTATCTCAAATTCCTCATAGCCAAAATCGAAGCTGGCACGAATGTATAGCCCACGGCGCAGCTCGTGCTCCAGATGCTCGATGCTCTCGCCGTCAGCTCCGATGAGGCACTCAACGACGTCCGGGTGACATTCGATGAAGAACGCGCTGCCCGTTTCGTGGAGCATGCGTCTCATCTCCCGTTCGATCCAGAGCGTGACCGTGTCGCCGCTCGGAATCCGGCCTCTCCCTTCACACATCGGGCATAGGCTGGTAATCGCCTCGGTCACGCTTTCGCCAGTTCTCTTGCGCGTGATCTCGATCAGTCCGAGCGAAGAGATCCGGCCAACCCTCGTGCGCGCTCGATCCCTGGCCAAGATGGCCGAAAAGTGATCTTGCAGCTGCTTCCTGTGGGCCGCGTCCTCCATGTCTATGAAGTCGATCACGATGATGCCGCCCATGTCCCGCAGCCGCAGCTGTCTGCAGACCTCTACGGCGGCCTCCATGTTCGTTTTCAGGATGGTATCGCTCAGCGACTTCGTGCCGACCTGCTTTCCGGTGTTGATGTCGATCGCGGTCAGCGCCTCAGTTTCGTCAATTACCAGCGAGCCGCCGTTCTTCAGGAAAACCTTGTGCTCCAAGAGCTGGTCAAGCTCCTGTTCGATCTTGTAGTGGTCGTATATCGGCTCATCCTTGTCGTAGAGATGAATCTTTTCCCTCAGCTTGGGCGCCACCATCGAAGCGACGAGGCTCACCTTTTCGTACTCCTCCGGGTCGTCGATCACCAAGCGGGTGATCTGATCGCTGAACACGTCGCGGATCGTCCGGTACAGCAGCGTCTGGTCCCTGTGGACGACGGCTGGCGCCCGCTGGTGCTTTGCCGCCTCCATGACCTGCCCCCAGAGCTGCTTGAGGAACTGAATATCTGCCTTGAGCTCGGTTTGGGTCTTCCCCTCGCACTCGGTTCTCAAGACGAGCCCAAAACCCTCAGGAATCAGCTTCTCACCGATCGCTCGAAGCCGTTCGCGCTCCTTCCGATCCTCCAGCTTGCGGCTAACGCCGAGGTGGTTGCCCTCTGGCATGATGACGACGTACCGCCCGGGCAGCGAGATTCTCGTCGTCACGCGAGCGCCTTTCGTCCCACGCGGACCTTTGGTGACTTGAACCATGAGCTCCTGGCCGGGCCGGATGAGCTCTTTGATCTTTCGTCGTCTCAGTTCGCTGCGCCTGACGCTTGCTGGGCTGGAGTCGCCTGAGTCGTCCGGAATGATGTCGGCTACGTACAGGAACGCGTTCCGCTCAAGCCCGATATCGACGAACGCCGCATCCATGCCTGGCAGCACGTTCTGGACGATTCCCTTGAAAATACTGCCCACTACGCGCTCCTCACGCTCGACTCGGTACTCCATCAGCTGCTTGTCTTCTAATACAGCGATGCGAGTCTCCCGACTGGAACAGTTGACGATGATCTCTATGCTTTTCGGGACGCTGACGACTTTTTTCCTTGATCTAGTCGTCCGCGCGGTACTTTTCTTTTTCAAACCGTGAAACCGCCTATCAGGTCGGAAAAGTGGGCGGGGAACGTAAGGTCAGGCTCTCAATCCGCCCTCTGACCTGGAACAACGACGAGTTTACCGGTTTTGCCGGCACTGGCACGGGCGTGTTCATTGGCCGGTGCCGGTAGAGAATCCCTGTGAGCACACCGAGATCAACGTTAGAAGGCAATCGCGCTCACAGATTGAAGACGTGGGCTCCGAAAGGGAGAATGTCTGCTGCTCCCCTCACTATGACAAACGTCATACTGGTAGCACGAACCAATTCACATACTGATAGCTACGGTTAACAGCAACCCAAGTGGATCAGTCAGGAAACACCGATGCAACGCTTAAGTCGCTTCCGAATCTTCGCCGCTTTGACGGCGATCTTGTCCATCGTCTTCGTTCTCGCAGGGTGTGGCGGGGGTGGTGGATCGCTCGGCGCTGCCGGGCTGAACGTATTCTTAACCGACGATTTCAGCGACGACTTTGATCAAGTTTGGGTGACCGTTTACCAAGTTGAGATAACCGACGGAGCCGGTGGGAACACCTCCGTTTTCACCAGCGCTGACGGAGTAGTGGTCGATCTTGCCAACCTGAGCGACGGCGCAGCTCGCTTCCTCTACGTAGGCACCGGCCCGCTCGCAGCGGATGAGTACATCGCAATGCGGGTCACGCTCGGCAGGGACCTCACGCTCGTACCGACAGGTTTGACGTCCGGAGAGGCGTGCACTTTCGATCCGGCGTTCGATTTTGGTGCGGATCAAACGCGCATCTCGTTCATGTTCGGTGGGCCGTTTGCCTTTCCGGTCGACGAGACTATCGTGATCGACTTCGACCTGTCTCAGTGGACGAAGAACCTCACCGTCGTCACGCCCGTCTTGACCGAGGGATCGACAACTGGCCTCGACGACCAGTCGCGTCACGAGGAGGACGACTACCACGGCACGGTCGTCGGCCTGAGCGGCACGGCGTCGAGCCTGACGTTTACGCTGAACCGACCCGAGGGCGGATCCTTCAGCGTCGTGACCGATACCGACACCGTCGTGTACAACGAGGACGGATCGGCCAGCCCGACTCTGGCGAACGGCCAGCGGGTTGAAGTGACCGGCACGTTCAGCCCGGTCAACGAGCGGATTCTCGCGATTTCGATCAAGATCGAGGACGGCGATCTGGGCGACGACGACGACTTTGAAGTCGAGGGCACGACACAGGACTTCGTCGAGGCGAACCTCGCGTTCGACGTGCTGATCCGAGAAGCAGAAGGGTTTGTCCCGACAGAAGGGATCGTGCACGTGGAGATCAGCCAGTCCACTCGCTTCTCCACCAAGTCAGGCATCTCGATGACGCTTGGCGAGATGGTCGCGCTGCTCAACGGTGGGCCGCTCGAAGTCGAGGTCGAGGGCACCTATGACGAGCCATCCAACACGATAACGGCCACGAAGATGAAGCTGCACTTCCAGGGCGGCGGCGAGCACGAGGCAGAGGCCCGAGGCACGGCGAGCAACATCGACACCGACCTGGGCACGTTCGTGCTGGCGCTCCAGGAGTGGTCCGGCTTCTCCAGCTCTCAGGGATCGGGGATCAACGTGACGACCGACGGGTTCACCACTTTCGAGGGACCGGACGGCGAAGATTGGACCTCCACGCAGTTCTTCGCCGAGGTCGAAAACGGCGGAATTGTGAAAGTGCACGGCGAGTTCTTAGACGGGACGATCATGGCCGACCGCGTCAAGCTCAGGTCAGCCGATGGCAGCGGAGACAACCACGATGATGCCGAGGGGTACGCAACCGCGTGGAACGAAGCGCTCGGAACCGTCACGATCGACCTCACTGAGTGGTTCGGCTTCGAAGGCACGTTCGGCGCAGAAGTTGTCATCCAGGCGACGGGGAGCACCGTCTACCGAGCGCTGAACGGCGATACGATCACGAAGGCAGCGTTTTTCGCGGCGTTGACGACCGGAGCGGTGGTCGATGCCGAGGGAACGTACCTCGAGGGAGTTCTCACTGCCGACAAGATCAGACTAGAAGATTAGTACGGTCGCGTAACCGCACTTGCGAGGGCCGCCCGTCCGGGCGGCCCTCGCTGTTAGAAATATCCGGGTTGCGACGGTATGCTCTGAACGCGATGCCGCTGTACGAATACCGTTGCAAGTCGTGCGGGCAGAAGTTCTCGGAGCTGTCGGGAGTCGTCGCAGATTCGCAACCCCCGGCGTGCACCGCTTGCGGGTCTCTTGATCTGGAGAAGCTCGTCAGCGGCTTTCGTACCGGCAAGGACGAGACTCAGCGCGTGGAGAGCGCAGCCGACGCCCTGGAGCGGACTGACCCTGACGACGGCCAAGCCGTCGGAGATGCCGTGGCGGAGGTCGGGCGAGCGATGGACGATGACATATCGAGCGAGATGAGCGAGATGTTCGAGCGGGATAACGAATGAAACAGCCAGGTTCGATCGTGGTCGTGTGCGGCAGCATGTACGCCGGGAAGTCGGAGGAGCTGATCCGCCGCGCCCGCCGCGCGCTGTACGCACAAAAGAAGGTGCAGGTGTTCAAGCCTCAGATAGACAGCCGGTACGACGAAGAAATGGTCGTGACCCACATGGGCGTCAATCACGAGGCGCAGCCGGTGGCAACGGTACAGCAGTTGCGCGATGCGATCAAGCAAGACACCGACGTCATCTGTGTAGAGGAGGCGCAGTTCTTCGACGATTCGCTCGCCGATCTCGTGTGCGAGCTCGCAGACAGCGGTCGCGAAGTCATTCTAGCTGGGCTTGACCAAGACTTCCGCCGACGGCCGTTCGGACCGATGCCGACGCTCCTCGCGATCGCAGACGAGGTCGTGAAGCTGCGGGCGATCTGCATGAAGTGCGGCGCGACCGCCAGCCACACCTACCGCACGATCGACGGCAAGCCCGCCCACAAGGACGATCCGGTGATCCTCATTGGCGCGACCGAGGCGTATGAGGCGAGGTGCCGAAACTGCTTCCAGCTTCGCGGAGTTCGCAAGCGGCGGTTCAAGGCGTCAGAAGCCTGAGCGTCACTCCTCGGTCAGCGAAAACTCGACTTTCGCATCGACCAACAAGTAGCCGATTGGCGCGTTCTTAAGCGTCGAGACCGCCTTGACGATTTGAAACGTGCTGGTGTCGATCCACGCTGTGCCGTCGCTGCTGGCTGGGTCATCGCCGGTTAGCTCTTTGCCTTTGACCGTGACGACGAGCACCTCTCTGTCGCCGATCTTCTCGATGCCTGTCACCCTGTACCGAATTTCGGCGCTAACGGCCCCCGTCTCCTTGTTTGCTTCGACCTCGATCGCCCACCCGGAGCCGACGCTCACCGGTTTCGGCGGCGCGATGATCGCGTTGATGATCGCAAGCCGGAGCGTACTTGGTGTCGCTGACTCACCTGCCACGTTGATCGGCAGACCTGAACGCGTGAATATCGTCAGTACGGGCGGCTCGTCCTGAACTCCAGTCTGCTCCACCCCACCGACGAACAGGTGCTGATCAGTTTGGCTCGACGCGATCACGTACGATCCGTCCTCCTTGATGTCTGTAACCTGCTCGTGCAGCTTCGCGTTGAAAGTGATTGGTTGCCCGAGGTCCTCTGCGGAGATCGATACCTTCAAGTCGTAGACCGATACTTCCAGCAACGTTAGAGTTCGAATAAGGGTGAACGTTCGTTGCGGGGCTGCTGAAGCCAGGACCGCGAGAACAACCAGGACCACCGTTGCGTACCTTCTCATGATCAATAGTGTATCGCCTCAGAGCTTATGCTGTTACTGCGATCTGGATATTGCGGGACCCTTGAGCGCTGCGTTCGGCTCAGACTCGGCGGGAGCGCAGTAAGATACCGAGTTAGGGACGGATCGGGATGCGGAAGCTAGTTTTGGATGCGGCGCTACGATGACGGCGCCCAAGGTCGTCACGTTCGACTGTGCCCAGACCCTGATGAAAGTGGACTGGCAGCCAACACGATTGGCCGTCCGCAGTGCAGAGCTGGCGGGCCTCGAGTTCGACCGCCAGGTCGCCGGCGAGATATACGATCGCAAGCTGGGTTCGCGCTGGCCGGAGTTCAAGGAGCTGAATCTAAAGCGCGACGAGGCGGTTCTTGCCGGGTTTTGGCGCGAGCTGACCGCCGACTGGCTGCTCGAAGCGGGCATGCCCGCGGACCGCGCGGACGACGTTATCACCGAGGCGAACAACCTTTTGTTCGGCGATTCTTCCGAAGTCTTCTCCGTTTACGACGACGTCGTCCCGTGTCTTGATCGACTAACGGAGAGCGGTTTCAGGCTGGCTGTTATCAGCAACTGGGACAATTCGCTGCACCGGGCGCTGCGCTCGTTCGGCCTGTCCGACTACTTCGAGGTAGTGATCGCATCGCTCGAGGAGGGGGTGGAAAAGCCCGATCCCGCCCTGTTCCACATAGCGCTCGAAAAGCTCGGCGTCGACCCCGGTGATGCGGCGCACGTTGGAGATAACCCGATCGACGATTTGCAGGCCGCACGGAACGTAGGGATGCGCGGATTTCTCATCGATCGCGAGAGAGACGAGCGATCTGATTCCGTCATCACAAGCTTGTCCCAGCTCCAGGAGGTGCTCGGTAGTTGAAGCTGAGCGACTTCGACTACGACCTCCCCGAAGAGCTGATCGCCCAGACCCCGTTGGACGATCGGGCCGCATCGCGGATGCTCGTGCTCGACAAAACCTCCGGCGCTGTTCAGCACCGTCACTTCCGGGACATCGTCGATCTGCTGGAGCCGGGTGATCTGCTGGTCGTGAACGACACCAGAGTTTCAGCGGTGCGACTGCTGGGTCGTCGGCCGACGGGGGGCAGCGTAGAAGCGCTCATTCTCTCTAGTCGCGGCGACGGTCGGTACGTTGCGCTCATGCGACCGGGCAAGAAACTGAAGCCCGGCGCCGAGGTTCCGTTCGACGGCGGACTGGTTGGACGAATCGTCGAAGACCTCGGGGGCGGGAAGAAGCTCTTGCACATCGATGGGCCGCGAGCCGAACAGAGGATGCGCGAGGTCGGACTGATGCCGCTGCCGCCGTACGTCCACACCGCGCTCCAAGACCCCGAGCGGTACCAGACGGTTTACGGCGTGCATGATGGGAGCGCCGCCGCTCCGACTGCCGGTCTGCACTTCACGAACGAACTGCTGAGCGCGCTGCGTGAAAAAGGAGTTGCGACCGCGACAGTCACGCTCGACGTTAGCGTCGACACGTTTCGCCCGGTGACCGCTGAGAAAGTCGCGGATCACCAAATGCACGGTGAACGGTGTTCGGTCTCTGAGCGGACTGCACGCGCAGTATCGGAGTGCGCAGGAAGAGTGGTCGCGGTAGGCACGACGACGACGAGAACGTTGGAGGCTTTTGCGACGGCGCCCAAGACGATTGCGCCGGGGGAGACCGTGACCAAGATCTTCATTTCGCCGGGATACAACTTCCTGATCGTCGATGCGATGCTGACCAACTTTCACATGCCCCGGACATCCATGCTCATGATGATCTCCGCGATTGCCGGCAGGAAAGAGGTTATGTCGTCGTACGAGCAAGCGGTCGTCGGGAAATACCGGTTCTTGAGCTTCGGCGACTGCATGCTGATCAAATAAATCGGACTTGCGGTGTGTTTCTTGCGTTGCAAGTGTTATGATTGTCGTGGCGGAGACTCATGGCGAAGACAAAAAGCGTTGACCCATTGGACTATATTGAGGGCTCGTTCTTAGACAGATCGTCGACTAAGGATGTAAAGAACGGTAAAGTCGCCCGCAGCAAGGGTGAAAAGCCCAAAGGGCGGTTCCGCCGGACGAAGCTCAGTGCGCCGAGGCCTCGGATGCAGAGCGCGAAACAGGGGAATCAGGTCGCCGCGATCGATCCGGAACTGGCGGAAATGATGGCCAACCTGCCGAAAAACCTGGAGTTTCTCGCCAAGTTCTTCGACGACGAGGTCACGTCTCACTACTACAGCAGAGAGTTCGGGGAAACCAGGCAGGAGCTGATCCGAAAGCTGGTCGATCCAGAGTTATCGCTGGAGCAAGTGAGCCGGCTGCTCGGCGTGTGCCCTGCCACCGTCAGGCGGTACACGAATCGCGGTTGGCTGGAGCATCATCGGACGAAAGGCGGGCAGCGCCGCTTCCGCCTTTCATCGGTCGCCAAACACGTCCAGGAGCACGGCAGATTGCCGGAGAGCTAGCTGTTGTCAGGCCGACCGCTCAGCATAGCGCTGTTCTCTGACAGCGCGCTTCCGATCCTCAACGGAGTGTCCGTCAGCATCGATGCGCTCGTCGGCCAGCTGCGCGGGCGCGGACACTCGGTCCACGTTTTTACCGCGAGGTATCCCGGCCACGTCGACATCGACCCGAACACCCACAGGTTTATTTCGATCCGCACGCCGTGGAGCAAGGATTATCCGCTCGCCGTACCGCCGTTCTATCCGTGGCTGCGCGACTTCCGCCGTGAAAACTTCGACGTGATCCACTGTCACACGCCGTTCACGGTCGGCTTCGTCGGGCTTCGGTGGGCGGAGTCGCACGGCATCCCCGTCGTCGCGACGTACCACACGCACTACGACAAGTATGCGTACTATTTTCCGTTCGCCCCGAGGCGGTACGTGCGATACCGTATCGCGAAGCACACGAACTACTATTACAATCGAGTCCAACAGGTCATCACTCCGTCCGACGCGTCGAGGCGGTGGCTGGTGCGACACTCGGTCAAGCGACCGATCACCGTCATCGCAACCGGCATCCCGACGCCGAGGATGATCGACAGGTCTGAGGCGAGGCAGAAGCTCTCGATCCCCGCGGAGCACAGAATCGTGCTCTACGTTGGGCGGATCGCTCACGAGAAGAACTTAGGCACGCTTCTTCAGGCCATGGTGTCCTCCTTCAAGGACGACCCACGCCTACAGTTTTGGCTGGTGGGAGACGGCCCCGCGAGGCAGGAGTTCAGTCGGATGGCCCGGGAGCTTGGGATCGGAGACCGAGTCAAGTTCGTGGGATTCGTAGCTCGGCACGAAGTTGACACGTACTACGCGGCGTCTGACGTCTTTGCGTTCGCGTCGATGACGGAGACGCAGGGTCTGGTCATTGCAGAGGCGATGACCTACGGACTGCCGGCGTTGGTCGTTCGCGGTGGCGGGGCGGGCTCGGCGGTCGAGTCAGGCGTCAACGGGTATCTGCTCCGAAACGAGTCGGGCGCGATTGCGGCAAAGCTGGCGGAACTGCTGTCGAACGACGGTCTTTACATGCGGTTGAGCGAGGGGGCCCGCCGCATCAGCCGACAGTTCGGGATGCCGGCGATGGCGGATCGCGTGTTGGAAGTGTATTCGACCGCGCTTGGTACGCATCCAGTGCACCAGGACGAAGCGTATGTCCGCTAACCGTTCAGGGCTCGCTCACTTTTTTGCAGTTGTCGCTGTTCTTTTCCTGCTTCGTATTGCGCTTGCGTATATCGCAGTGCCAGTCGGCGTCGCGCCCGCGCTTTCCCTTCTGAACACCGTTCTGTTCTTGGGGCTTGCCATCTACGGGCTGTATCGCGCAGCGTCGCACGAGTGGAAGCCGGGGCTGGCGATCGGGCTCCTCTTGGTGGGGGCGCTGGCACACGCAGGAGGCGAGATCACCGTGAGTTCGCTTCCCGATTCGGGGCTTGCGATCGTCGCCGTCTCTGCCATCGCTCAGGCTGGAATACTGGTCTGGTGCCTGGGCCTAGGCGCACTGCTCTCGCTCGGGATCAAGGACAAGAACATGATGGTGCCTGTCGCTATTTTTCTAGCCGGCTTCGACATCTACCTGGTGTTCAATCCGTCGGCGCCGATGTTCAGCTTCCTCCGCGAGAATCCAGAGCTCGTGCGCCGGCTCCTCATGGCCGTGCCCAGCGCGAACGTCGATGGGGCCGCTACCGGTACGGTTCAGAACCTTGCATACATCGGGCCAGCCGATCTGCTTTTCTCGGCGACGTTCTTCGCCTTGATGTTCCGATACGGAATGCGCGCGAAGAGGACGGTGCAATGGCTGATTCCCGTTCTGCTGGCTTACTTGCTGATCGTCATCTATCTGGGGCCAGAGACGGCCATCGGGCCATTTTCTCTCAGTATGCTTCCGGCATTGGTGCCGATCGGTCTGGTCGTGCTCTTGGTCAATCGGAAGGAGTTCAAGATGGAGAGGCAGGAGGTCTTGGCCTCTATCGGCGTGGCGGTACTCGCGGTATCTCTCGCTTCGTACGGCGTCTACCGCGCAGCTACTCAACCGGCGGGGCCAGCGCCGCCAACTGAGCCTTCGCAGATGCAGGGCGGCCAAGAGCCTCCAGGATATCAAGGCTAGCGCGCGCGAGTTTGTTCATGTCAACGCCGGTGTTCACTCCGGTGCGCTCAAGCAGATAGACCAAGTCTTCCGTAGCCAAGTTGCCGCCCGCGCCGGGCGCATATGGGCAGCCCCCCAGGCCGCCTGCGCTAGAGTCGAACGCCGTGTAACCCAGGTCGAGTGCCGCGACTACGTTGGCGATCGCCGTCCCGCGCGTGTCGTGAAAGTGCCACGCCGTCTTGTCGAGCGGCACCGACCCCGCGAGGTACTTTGCCAACTGCTTGACTTCGCTCGGGCCTGCGACGCCGATCGTGTCGCCGATGCTGACTTCGTTCACTCCGATTTCGAGCAGGCTCTCGCACACTCTGGCCGTTTGGGCTGGCTCGATGCGCCCTGCATATGGGCATTCGAACGCTGTGCTCACGTATCCGCGCACCCAGCCGTCAGAAACCGATTCACGAAACTGGCTGATCACATCCGCGAAAACAGCGAGCGATTCGTCAACGCTCATGTTGATGTTCTTTTCGGTGAATGCGTCGCTTGCCGCGGTGAAAATCGCAATGCGCCGCACGCCGCATTCGACCGCCCTTTCTAGTCCGCGAGCGTTTGGGACAAGAGCAGAGTAAAGCGGCCCATCGGGAAGCTGCGGCCAGAGATCGCCCGCGTCGGCGAGTTGGGGTACCCAGCGGGGTGAAACGAAGCTCGTCGCTTCTATCTCGGCAAGCCCAGCGCTGGCGAGGGACTTGATGAACGCGAGCTTCAGCTCGGTAGAGACAGGCTGCGACTCGTTCTGCAGTCCGTCTCTGGGGCCGACCTCGATGATCCTTGGCACGTTTCGATTCTGGCAGGTCGAAAAGCAGGATTGCGGAGCCTCAGGCTTTCTTGCATGAGACTCCGCTCCTCCGATCGGACAAGGCCGATGCTACTTTTTGCGGCGGCGTAGCAGCACAACTGCTCCGAGCCCTAGCGCGAAAAGGCTCGCCGGCTCAGGAACCGCGACGACCTTTGCCGAATTCTGATCCGGTGGGACCGAGATGAAATGGATCATGCCTAGGTAAGGAACTCCAGCAGAGAAAGCATTGAAGCTATCCTCCGTCAGGCCCGTACCGGTGGCAGTCATCGCAACCGAGTCGCCCGCCAAGAAACGGTTGTTCATTGCGGTGTCGAAGTCGATCCTCAAATCGAACATCGCACCAGAATCGTTCTTGCCGTTCTCGCTGAAGCTGTAGCTCTTGAATTTCGAGCTGCCAGAGGTCACTGTGCCTGAGACGAAAGGATCGACGTTCAAGAGCAAAGTCTTGATCGACTGCCCGCCTGCCTGGCCTGGATCTGCGGTGTGGCTGAGCGTGAGCGAAACGGTGTCAACACCGCTGTCCTCGATCAGCAGAGTGGCGAATACCGGGCCCCCTTGCGGGGCTCCTGCTATTACTGTATTAAACTCAAACGTGATGGCCGCGCTGGCCGATGTAACGCCAAATATAGCGCTCACTCCAACCAGAGCGGAAAAAAGATATTTCTTCACTTCTTTCCTCGCTGTCATTGGGTGAGACCCAATGTAGATTGTCCGACCGGCTGAACTGTCTATCGCAGTCAATCGCGATCACCGGACATTGTATCACGACGGGAGCCGATGGCCCGGTCTCAGGTTCAATCTCGCAGTATTACGGGCATTTGCCAGCAGTATCGCTAGTGCCAATCGGCTAGTTATCCTATCTGATCGTCCGCCTATTCGACGATGGTTGCAAGAATCTGTTCCTCGGCCACCTGCTGACCGACTTCTACGCGCAATGAACCGACCTCGACGATCCTTGGCACGATTCGATTCTTGCAGGTCGATGTGTAGAATTGCCGAGCGTCAGGCAAAACAGCCTGACGCTCCTCCGATCGGACAGTTGTCGTCACTACTTCTTGCGGCGGCGAAGCAGCACAACTGCCCCGAGCCCTAGCGCGAAAAGGCTCGCTGGCTCAGGGACCGCGACGACCTTTCCTGAATCCTGATCCGGTGGGATCGAGATGAAATGGATCATGGCTAGGTATGGAACTTCTTCAGAAAAGGCATTGAAGCTGTTCTCCGTTAAGCCTGCGCCTGTGGCAGTCATGGCAACGGTGTCACCAGCCAAGAAACGATTGCTCAATGCAGTGTCGAAATTGATCCGCAGATCGAACATCGCACCTGAATCTGTCTTGCCGTTCTCGCTAAAGCTGTAGCCCACGAACTTCGAGCTGCCTGATGTCACTGTGCCCGCAACGAAAGGTTCGACGTTCAAGAGCAGTGTCTTGATCGACTGGCCGCCTGCCTCGTTTGGATCTGCGGTGTGGCTGAGCGTGAGCGAAACGGTGTCAACTCCGCTGTCCTCGATCAGCAGAGTCGCAAACACAGGACCCCCTTGTGGGTCTCCTGCGATTACTGTATCGAACTCAAACGTGATGGCCGCGCTGGCCGAAGTAACGCCCATCAAAGCGCTGACTCCAATTACAGCGGTAAGAGTATATTTTCTCACTTCTTTACTGCCTGTCATTCGGTGACATCCAATGTTGATTGTCCGACCGATGGAACTGTCTTTCGTAGTCAAGCGCGACCAACGCATTCTGGATCATTCTTGGGAGCAGATGAGCGGTTCTCAGGTTCAAGCCGGTAATATTACGGGTGTTCAATTTGGCAGTATTTCGTGCCTTCACCGGCGGTATCACAAGTGCCAACCGGCTAGCTGTTCTATCTGATTGTCCGCCTATTCGACGATGATCGCGAGAACCTGTTCCTCAGTCACCTGCTGACCGACTTTCACGCGCACCGATTCGACGACGCCGGTCAAGGGAGCGACGATGGGCAGCTGCGTCTTCATCGCTTCGATGACCAGAATCCGGTCGCCCATCGCCACCTCTGCGCCCGACTCTAACAGCACCTGCACGACCAGTCCGGGCATCGAAGCTCGTATCTCGCCGTCACCTGGTCCAACCGCGCGGCTCCTCGTCCGCTGCGCCTTGCCGACGACGAACTGCCTCCCGCGATACGAGATGTATGTTCGGTCGCCGGATCGAATAGCCAACGCGGTCGATGTGCCCTCCGGTGACTCGACTATCAGCCGGTCCCCTTCGCGCGACACGCGGACGTCGTCTCTGACAACGAGATCGTGCGGCGTGCCGTTGACCAAGAGTCTCATGCTCGCCTGGACGCTCCGTACTGTCGAGCCTGCCTGGCAAACTCGGAGAAAATCCGTTGCGTATCCTCGCTCTCCGGCGTGCGCTCAGGGTGCCACTGGACGCCGAGAATCCACCGCTGAAGTCCCTCGATCGCCTCCACTACTCCGTCGTCGCTCCAAGCCACGGCCCGGAGCCCGTCGCCAGGTCGGTCGTTCGACTGATGGTGGTACGTTTTGCCCTCGGCGGTCGATTTGCCGACGATATCGCACAAGCGGCTGTCGGGCTCTATCCGGTAACTCTGCACCGTTCCCGCGCTGTGCGAATCGTTGCCGGTTACGTCGGGGATGTGTTGGACGAGGTTCCCGCCGAAGAAGATGTTGACCGCCTGCGCTCCGTAGCAGATGCCCAGGATCGGCGCCTCCTCCGGCATGCTCTTGAGCAAGCTGGCTTCGAACGGGTATCGGGCCGGTTCGGCCAAGTTGACCTTCGAGTGGTTTGCCTCGCCGAAGTGCGCGGCGTCGATATCGTCGCCGCCAGGGATCAGCAGGCCGTCTATCAGCGGGATCACGTCCTCGATCGCGGCCTGATGAGGGATGATGATTGGCACCGCTCCGGCTGCGGCGATGCATTCGCAGTAAAGCCGATTGGTGAACACGCGACCGTCGCCGTCGTTGTTGGGACCCTTTTCAAGCTCGTGGGCCGCGGTGATACCGATGACGGGCTTCATCTTCAGCCGCCCAAAAGGTCTCGGATGTTCTCAACGTTGGACCGGACGTCTGTCAGCAGTTGTGCGGCGCCGACCCCGTTGATGAGGCGGTGGTCGAACGTCAATCCGATATTGGCGCATCGCTGCAGCTTCAGCTTGCTGACGGTTTGATCCAGGCCGTTGTACGCCTCGCCCAGGAACAGCGTCGCGACGCTAGGCGGGACGACTACGGCGACCGCGTCGCGCAGCCCAAAGCTCTGCATGTTCGTGATCGTGAGCGGTATGGATGCGTCCGCCTGGTCGTTGCCGGCGCGCGCGTGGTCGATCCGCTCGCGCATTCGGTCTGCAAAGTCGCGCCAGCCAAGCGTGTCCGCATCTTCGATCTTCGCGATCACCAGCTGATCGCCCTCCAGCGCCACCGCAATGCCGAGATTGGCGTGGTCGTAGGTGCGGATCGTAGAGTCGCCGACGATCGTAGACCGGAAATAAGGATGCTTGCCCATCACCTGAGCGACGGCGAACGCGAACATCGTAAACGACGACGGGGAGAACTCGTCGCCGCTCTCCTTGATCTCCGCCCGCAATTTCTCGATGTGCGACCAGTCGCTGACGATGGTTTCGGTTCCGGGGACCGCGAGCTGCGATCCGCGCACCAGCCTGGAGCTCAACAGGCGCTGAGCAGCACTCATCTGCTGCTCGGAGTACCCTTCGCCCCCTGCGCCTGCAAGAAAGGCGTCCACGTCTTCCGGCATGATCTTCTTGCCGGTTTCGGGGATTTTCGCCAGATCCTGGTCTGACAGCCCCTTCTCCTTCGCATAGGCCCGAGTGCGCGGCGGCATGTCGCGTCGCCGCGAGCCTCCGGCTGTAGCGGAAGTTGTGGTGGCGGCTACCCGAGCGGATTCTGCGGGCCGGTCAGGGTCGCTTGCCTCTTCCTGTACCTTGTCCGAAGTCTCGATGATCGCGACGTCGGCGCCGATCGCCAAGATCTCGTCGACGGAGGCGACCCACTTGACCAGGGTGCCTTCATACGGAGATTCGACGTCCATGACCGCCTTGTCCGTCTCCATCTGGTAGATCGGCTCGTCCCGCTTCACCTTGTCCCCAGGCTGCTTGAGGGTTGCGACGAGGCGCGCTTCCTGCAAGCCTTCGCCAATCTGTGGAATCTTGATAGATACTTCGGCCATAGGTTTTCCCGGCTGGTTGCCGTGGGTCATTTTGGCATACAGGCGGTCGAACGGCGAGCGACCAACCTTCGTCTTTGGGACCGACAGCCCTATGCTCGCCCGTCGCCTGTTCGCAAAGGTATAATTGCACGTCGCTTGAGCCTCAGTTCCGGCTCGGAGATCGGCCTTTTCGTTCGGTTGATTGCACAGGGCGCAGGCAGGGTTTTCGATGGCAAAAAAGGTCGCATCTGTAGTCAGGCTGAACATACCAGCAGGCAAGGGGACGCCGGCGCCCCCGGTTGGGCCGGCACTCGGTCAGGCCGGCATCAACATGATGGAGTTCCTGAAGAAGTTCAACGAGATGACCGCCAAGCAGATGGGCTACACGGTCCCGGTCTCGATCAACGTCTATGAGGACCGCTCGTACTCGTTCGTGGTCAAGGAGCCGCTGACGACGGACATGATCAAGAAGGTCCTGGGGATTGCTAAGGCGTCCAGCAATCCTGGAACGGAAATCATTGAAGTCAAGTTGACAAGGGAGAAGGCGCTGGAGATCGTCAAGATCAAAATGCCTGATTTGAACGCCAACGACGAAGAGGCGGCGCTCAAGGTGATCGCCGGCACAGCCCGCTCGATGGGCGTTGAAACGGACTTTTAGGTCTGTCGGAAGCCCCAGCGGACGCCAGAAAGTGTAGAAACATCAATATATTGTAGTAACGAACCTAGCCCGCTACCTGTCGTAGTTATTGGACCACAGATTTGCTGACACCCCGAATTTGGACTTTTGCCCTTTGCGGCGCGCTCACGCTGACTCTTGCTTCACCGCAACGGTCGGCTGATCGCTCGTACGTTGCGGCGCAGTCTGCGGCTGACATCATGCGCGACGCCGCAGGCGCGGACATAGCGTTTTGGCCAGCCGGCATCATCCGCGACGATTTCAGCGGATCTGACCTCAGCCGAATGGTGGACATCCCGGGCGATATCCTCGTCGTGTCAGAGCTCAGCGGAAAGCAGATCAAGGCCGCGCTCGACCGGTCGATTTCGCTGTACCCCTCGGCGAACGACGCGTTCCTGTACTTGTCCGGCGTCGAGGTTCGGTTCAAGCGAGAGCTGGACCCTGCAAAGCGAGTCGTTTCTATTAAGGTGGGCGGATCTCCGCTGGACCTAAGCCGGAAGTATAAGGTCGCGTTGCCGATGAGCCTGGCGAGAGGAGGCTACGGCTACTTCACCGTTTGGGACAAGAAGGCGATCGTCCACGAGTTGGAAGGGGTCGCGGTCGAGTCTCTGTTGAAGGGGAAGACTTCCGTCAAGCAGACGGATCGCTGGACTCTCATCGACGACGAGTCTGGAGTATAACAGCAGGCGTATGCTGACGCCGTACGATTGGCAAGAGGGCATCGGGCATCGCGCCGAGTACGTGGAATCGCGTCTATCGACCGGTATTCCAGTTGTTGCGATCTCGCTCGATGTGGGGGTTCTCGCCGTCACGTACTGTCGCCAGTCGCGCAAGATCTTCGAGGTGTACGACCGGCTGATGTTCGCCGCGCTGGGCCAGCAGTCAGACATCGAGTCGATCCGCGTCGCGGCGATCGACTTCACTCACCAGCAGGGTTTCCAGCGCAGTGAAGACGACGTGACGATCCAGCGCGTCGTGACCGCTGTGAGCGAGCCGGTCAAGAGGGCGTTCGCAGACTTCTCCAGTCCGCCGGTGATAGCGCTTTCCATGTTCATGCAGGTCGGTCCCTCGCCCGCCGACGACCGATACCACGCCATTAACTACGACGGCGACTTCGACAAGAAGCGCGAGAGCTGTTACTTGGCAGGGTCTTCAGCAGCCGGCAAGTACTTGCAGGAGAAGATAGGTTCCGAGACCTGGACAGGCGTCTCAGTCGATGACGCGATCTCGAAGTGCGAGGCACTGATAGAAGGAGCTGTGGAGGCAACCGGCGCAGACGCCGGTGAGACGCTCAGCGATGTGAAGCTCGAGGCCGGCATGATGACTCGCGGCGACGAAGGCCACCGCGTTTTCCAGCTGTTGCGCGGCGATTGGGATTAGTCACCAGTCAAGTGACTCGAACGGTCGAACGCCTGAGCGTTCTGTAGTCGCATCCTTTAGGTTTCGTCCGGACGTATTGGCGAGTGTTTGCAGCTGGAAGTCAGTGGCGTAGCGCGCAAGCTGAAGCATGCGGCTACATTTCGGACCAGGCCTCCCGCATCCGTGGCTGCATTCGAACCAATCCGGATCAAATCGAGCGCGCGTCAAGCCGCGCGAACGCAAAGCGCGGTCTCCTGAGCCTGACGAAGGACCGCGCACTCCCATACAACTCCGAACCAACCCGAACCAACCCGAACTAACCCGAACAAGCCCGAACAAGCCCGAACAAGCCCGAACTAACCCGAACAAGCCCGAACTAACCCGAACCAACCCGAACGTCCCGCAACAGCGCTGCCGACTCTTCCGGCAGCGTGTCGTTGATGAACGCCCCGGCCCCGGCCTCGCTCCCAGCCAGATACTTCAGCTTCTCGGCGGTGCGATAAGGCGGATAGAACTCGACGTGGAACCAGTTGAACTCGTACCCCCGAACTGCGGGCTCTTGGTGCATCGCCATGATGTACGGCATTGAGAACCCGAACAGGGCGTCGAACCGCCTCGTCACTTCTTGCAGGATCGAAGCGAGATCGTCCAGCGTATCGTTGTCCATCTCCGCGAGGCTCCGGACGTGCTCGTTAGTCGTCACGTACGTTTCGAACGGATACCGCGCGAAAAACGGCACGACGCACACGAACCGCTCGTTCTCACAGACGATCCGCAGCCCGTCCTCCCTCTCCTGCGCGAGCCAGTCCTGCATCAGCGGCCGCCCTTTCTCATGGTAGTGCAGCTTCTCTCGCTCAAGCTCGATCCTGATGACCGGCGGGATGAACGGGTACGCGTAAATCTGCCCATGCGGGTGGCTCAGGGTGACGCCGATCTCGGTCCCCTTGTTCTCGAAGATGAACACGTACTGGACTTCGTCCCGCTCGCACAGCTCTTCGTACCGGTGTTTCCAGACGCGCGTTAGCTTCCTGATCTGTCCGGGCGGGAGCGTGGCGAACGTCGCGTCGTGGCGTGAGGAGTAGCACACCACTTCGCACGCCCCGCCGCCGGGAATGACGGGCGTGAGGATCGTCCCCTCGATCGCAGGCGCGTCAGGCTCGGGCTTCAGCGACGGGAACTTGTTCTCGAACACCGCAATGTCGTAGTCCTCTTGAGGAATCTCAGTGGGGAAGCCGCCAGGTTCGGTAGGGCAGAGCGGGCAGTAGTCGTCCGGCGGGTTGTACGTGCGGTCCTGCCGGTGGGTCGCCGTGATGACCCACTGATCGAGGAACGGGTGGTACCGCAGTTCCGACATCGCCCAGGTTATACCGAACAGCTACGTCTTATTCCGAATGCGCAGCAGGTCGCCGTCCTGAACGACGTACTCCTTCCCTTCGAGCTTCATCCTGCCGGACTTGTTCGCGGCGTCCACCGAACCCGCCTCGACGTACTGATCGAAGTGGACGACCTCGGCCCGAATGAAGCCTCTGGCGATGTCCGAATGGATGGTGTGTGCGGCCTTTACTGCGCTCGACCCTTCGTGCAGCGGCCACGCCCTGGTCTCGTGGTCGCCGATCGTAAAGAACGTAATCAGCCCGAGCGCGTCGTAGATCGCGCGGACGACTTTGGCGCTGGCGGGTTCGCTCAAGCCCAGGCTCTCAAGAAACTCTGGCTGATCCTCTGGCGCAAGCTGTGCGATCTCCTCTTCGATCGTCGCACAGACCTGGAACGCCTGCGTGCCTTTCTCTCGCAGTTCGACAACCCTGTCGTTCAGATCGGCGCGACCGTCTACGGTGCTGTCCTCATCGATATTGAACGCGACCACGATCTCTTTGGCGCTCAGAAACTGGTAGTTGCGGCAAGTCTTGGCCTCTTCTTCGCTCAGCTCTTGGTCGCGGAGCGGCGTGCCGTTCTCCAGCGCGGGCTTCAATCGGCTGAACAGTGCCTGCTCGGTGTACTCGGGCGATCCCGGCTGCCTGCTTTGCTGCATCTTGTTCAGCCGCTCCAGCCGCGTTTCCATGATAGCCAGGTCGCTCAGCACGAGCTCCACGTCGACCGTTTCCATGTCGCGTATGGGGTCTACGCTGTCGTGGTACGGCGCAACGAGAGAATCGAACGCGCGGACGACGTGCAGCAGCACGTCGACGTTGCGCGCCTGATCCAGAAACCTCTGCGAAAGCATTTTGCGGGAGCCTGCTTCGATCGCCGGTACGTCGTCGTGCAAGATGATCGAGGCCGGGGTCGCCTTCTTCGGTTGCACCTGTGCGACGATCTGATCAAAGCGAGGATCGGGAACCGGCACCGCCGTGACGTCGCCCTTCGCCTGACCGCGGGCCGCAGCCCGGTACAGGGTCGATTTGCCTGATAGAGAGAACCCGATAACCCCGACTTTCATTCGTCTGTTCCGCCCTGATCAAAGCGCACGTCCACTGGTCTATCGCCGAGCTGATGCGGCAGTATCCAGAACAGGTACACAGTCACCAAAAGCAGTATGAGGGGCCACCAAGGGAACTGTGTTCGTCGGTCACGAACGGCGCGTGGCACGTCAAGGAAGTATAGCGCGGAGCGGCTGGTAATATCGGCCTGATGGCGTCGCCGCAGCCAGCTCAGCCAAGGTTGCCCAACCCGTTCGACTGGGTCGCTAGCTCGGTGATGGAGTCCTTGACGTTCGTCGGCGAGACCTCCATCCTTTTCGTCGAAACGTGCCGCCGACTGTTCAGCCGTCCGTTCGAGTGGCGCGAGATGTTGAACCAGATGGCTTTCATCGGCGTGTCTTCCGTTCCGATCGTTGCGTTGACGACATTCTCATCGGGTGCGGTCCTGGCGCTCTACAGCGCAGACTTCTTGGTCGGGTTCGGCGCGTCTGAGCTGGCCGGTGCGACGATCGGTCTGGCGCTGACGCGGGAGATCGCCCCGGTTCTTGTCGGGATCATGGTTGCTGCGCGGTGCGGCTCGGCTATGGCGGCTCAGATCGGATCGATGGCCGTGACGGAGCAGATCGACGCGCTCAGATCGCTCAACGTGCCGCCGGTCAGCTACCTTGTCCTGCCGCGAGTTCTGGCGGCCGTCACGATGCTGCCGATCCTGTGCATGGTCGGCATCTACACGGGGGTTTACGGCGGGTATCTGGTCTCCGTGAAGCTCAGCGGCGTAGCATCGGGTACGTTCGTGCAGTCCCTACGCCAGTGGGTCGAACCCGCCGATTTCGTGAACGGCATGTGGAAGACGGTAATATTTGGGCTCATCGTTGCGTTGGTAGCGTGCCAGCAAGGCCTGAGGACCTCGAAGGGCGCCGTCGGCGTCGGCGAGGCCACAACTCGCACCGTCGTGATTACAATGGTGCTGATTTACGTCGTAAACTACATCATGACCGCGCTGCTGTTCCGGTAGCGGCAGCGCCAATTACAGGAAACTGACCAATGAATCTTCGGCTGAACCCGTCTACAGAAAGGATGAAAACGAGCTTGTTGCTTGCCCTGGTCGCCTCTATCGCCCTGTTGGGCGCGAGTTGCAACCGCGAACCCGACCCGCCGCCGTTTACGGCAAGCACAAGCGGCGAAGGGGCGGTTCTTGGCGAAAGGCCGGGTCGACCGAACCCTGCTATGGCTGGTGCAGGTCTCGCTCAGGACGGAGGGCCAAGTGAGGTTGCGCCCAAGAATGGCTCCTTAGACTTAAGCGACGAGACCGGCTGGCAGGACGACGAAATTTCACCGAGCGAGCTGGGCGCCAAGATCGACGAGGCGATGAGAAACTTGACCATGGCTTGGGGGGAGGCCGCTACGGACATCGCCGACAAACGTCCAGGTGGAGGCACGTTGAACGGCACGTCGGACGTCAAGATCCAAGACTCCCAAACGTTCAGCATCCACTACCACATGCCGAGGATGACAGCTCGGAACTGGATCGTCAGTAACGGGACGACCCGCGCTCGACTTGAGGACGGAGTGTGGTCGGATCTGCCGACGTTCCGTTCGTCGAACAGGTCACCGCGCCTATCCGAGTCCGAAGTCCTGTCTTGGCCCGAGCAGTTTCCTCGGCGGATGTTTCAGCACTTTTCAGACAACAAGGATCACTGGGCCCCGTTGCTGAAGGCATGGGAGAACAAGGTCGCTGGCTACGAGGTCGTCGTTACCAAGGCATTATTAGAGCAGAACGGCCGGGAAGTGCCGTTCTTCCGCATCGAGGCGACGCGCTCTGGGGAGCCGCTGACGGAGATCGAAGTGATCATACACGGCGAAACGTTTCTGCCGCTGACCATCCATGTGAGCGTGGGGCCGGAAGATACGGGGCTGACGATGCGCTGGAGGGCAAAGTGGAATTTCGGCGGTACTTTCACCGACAAGGACTTCACGATTCCGCCATTTCAGAAGTAATTGGCTGAAAACTTGAAAACGTCAGCCCGTTTCATACGTCCGGGCACACAGGAGCCAAACGAGTAGGATGCTCACCACAGCGATCGTATTAGCAGCAATCGTCAACCCTTCCGCGCCGACCGCCATCACCGTCACGCGCGTCAAGACCTTCGCCCACATTCGAACCACGGCGATAGCCGCGAGCCCTAAAGGCGCCGTGTTCGCCGTCGCTTCCGAAGACAATCGAGTTCGGATCATGGACGCCGTCAAGCTGACGTCGATCCACACCTTGGACGGGCATCCGCGGACTCCGTACGCGCTCGCGTTCAGCCGCGATGGCAAGTTCCTCTTGACTGGCGACGAGTCCGCCCGAATCTGGCTGTGGGACGTGAAGACCGGCAAGAAAATCCGCGAGTTTTCGCGTGATCGCGGTCATACGCGCGGGATTCAAGCGTTCGCTTTCGCGCCAAACGGAAAGACCTTCGCCAGCGTGGGCAAGGACGACGTTATCAAGATCTGGAACACGTCGGGCGGCCATCCGACCAACACGATCAAGGGAGTTGGAGCCAACTTCTTCGGGATCGCGTATCTCCCGTCCGGCGGGCTCGTGACTGGCACGCTGCTCGAAGGAATGCGCCTGTACGCGCCGAAAGGGTTCACCCTGGCGGCGACCCTGCGGGTCGGGGGCGGGGAAGGCGCAAACGAGATCGCAATTAACAAGGCTGGCACTCTCTGCTTTACAGCTTGCCGTGATGGCCGCGTCGTCGTGTGGGACATCAAGAAGCGAGCAAAAATAGGCGCTATCAAGGCGCACAGCGACTGGGTTTTGAACGTCGCGATCGCGCCGAACGGCAAGATCGGCGCAAGCAGCGCGAGCGACGGTCACGTCGTTCTGTGGGACGTCAAGACACTGCAGCCTCTGGCCACCATTTCAGGCCAGGCGTACGTCGA
The DNA here is from genome assembly GCA_022563855.1 of Armatimonadota bacterium. Classification (NCBI taxonomy): domain Bacteria; kingdom Bacillati; phylum Armatimonadota; species Armatimonadota bacterium. The sequence goes on along the minus strand of JADFMN010000007.1, from coordinate 4,411 downwards.
CTCGCTAGTTGCCTTCACCAGCGACGGCCGCCACATCCTAACGACTGACGCTTCCAACGCGCTTCAGATTCACAGCCTCAATCCGCGTCAGAATCGGTAGATTCGCCTTGCTGAGCGCCTAACGCGGCCTAGGCTATTGCTCTAGCGCTCAACCTGGCCTGCGTCAACGGCGTAGTAGCGATTACAATGGCCGACGCCAAGAAGACGACATCCAAGAAGAAGGTCAAGACCGAGGAGTTCAAGGTGTCCTCGGACAACCTGGTCGACGAGCTGAAGAAACTCGTGCGCGAGGGCAACGTCCGGCGGATCATCGTACGCGCGAAGGACGGCCGGGAGCTGCTTAACTTTTCGTTGACGGTCGGTCTGATCGGGCTAGCACTGGCACCGTTCTTCATCGCCATAGCGGCGATCGTGGGGCTAGCCAAGGAGTTCACGATCGTCGTCGAGCGCCATGTGGACTAGCGTCTGCGCAGTCGGGTCACCAAGCTCTTGAGATCTTCGATCAGGTCGCTCGCGCCTTCTGCATCGCACCATCGCTCGATCCGCTGCCAGTCGAGCCTGTCTCCAATTCCAAGAGCGACTTTCGCGGCGATTTCTAAGCTTGCCAACTCGTTCCAGTGCACGTACGCTACGAACCTGTCGAGAACGGAATCAGTCGGCTTGATGATGTGCAGGATGCGGTTGTCTTCGTCGAGGGTGTCCCATTCGGTCACTACGTCCGATCCAATTGTGAGTGGTCCCGGAGGGAAATCGAGGGTGAACGGCGAATTTGGGTGTATGTACGTTGAGCCGTCTAGCGTGAATCCAAGTTCGGTCAACGGCTCCGCAGGTCTCGTGCCGCCAAAGGAAAGCACGAAATCCAGATCGCGAGATCTATAAGCCTCCGCTGAGTAAACGGTTGCAGCGCCACCTCCAGTCAGGACGGCCGTGGCGCCCGCTCGATCAAGTGCCGTGCATACGATGAACGCTAGTTCGCGCAGAGACGTCGTTGGGCAAATGCCCATCTAGACCTCCTTGCCTCGTCTCCTGGGCCGCCTCCTGACCGAGTTGACGGCGTTCATGATTTCGGGCTCTGCCAGCGACAGCCGTTGGATGAGGACCTTCAGCTCCTTGAATGCCACGAACCTCGGATTGAGCGAGACGCGCCTCTCTTTGCCGATGTACCGACTCACCGTGATGCCTTGCGCCTCGAGCTTGTCGAGGTGTCTTGACACCGTGCTGATGTTGGCCTCCGCCAGTCGCGTTAGCTCCCGAGGATACGACTCCCCTAAGAGCCCGATGATCATTAGAATCGCCGTCTGGATCCGAGTTCCAAACAAGCTCTGCCTGTTTCTAGGGATCTGCTCCATATTGATTGGTATTATGCCACATACGATGCAATAACACAATCATATGCTTGTAAATAGCAAGCAAAGTGGGTTGAAATCCCTTGTGCCGACTCTGGCGGCGGAACCGCCGCAGAGTACGGCTTCGATGCCGACGGCTGCGAGGGCCGAGCAGGCCTTGCACGCCACGTCCGTCAGGGTGTCTTTGCTCGTCACACTTAGTCCGTCGTCCACAGTTTCTTACCCTTGCGTCGCGGTCTGCGGCGCGCGCGCGATGCGGCCTCGAGAATCTCCGGGCTTCGCATGCCTAACTTCTTGAGCAGAGCGACTAGCTCTGCGCGCGCCTTGTACCGCGGGTTGATCGAAACCAGCCTGTTGCGCCCCTGGGTCACCGCAACGATGACTCCGTCCTCCTCGAGCCGGTCGAGCAGGCTGGAGACTGCCGTGGGCGACACGCCCGTCAGGCGCGACAGTTCGCTCCGGTAGCTGCTTTCGAGCAACCCGAGCATGACCAGCACCTTCGTCTGCGATCCTGTCCCGAATAAACGTTCCATATGACTATATTATAGGTGATAAACGTTAGATAATAGCTTGTTCTGGGTCAAGTGACGCTCTCTGCCATAATTTGAACCTGCCGATGCCTTCAGACAAGCCCGGAAAGCGTCCGCGCAGTCACGCCCGGTAGCGAAGATAGCGGCGTCGGACCAACAGAACGGCCGCGCCGACGGCGAGCACGCCGAGCGCTGCGAGAATCGCCGTGACCGGCTGTTCAGCGCCGTCGCCAGAGTTAGCCACGGATTCCAATGCAGTCGGTTCGCTGGCATTGAGCGCGATCTTCTCGGTGCCCGCGAGTGACATAGTTGCGGTCTTGGGAGGGTTAGGGACGGCCACGCCGAGCTCGACGAGCGCAGCTCTTGCGGCATCTCGTATCCAAGGCTCCCTGTCATCGAGCATGGCTGTCAGCTCCGGGATAAAGCCAGTGTCTTTGCAGTACCCAATCCACTTGATGGCGCGCCGTCTGTCAAGGGCTTTGCCTTCTCTTGTGAGTTGGCGCAGCTCGATCAGTGCGTCGTCGTCCCCCATCGCAGCGAGGCCGCCCAAGGCAGGAATCTTGATCAGCGGTTCTTCGATCGAGGAGGCTTTCGTGAGCGCTTCCGCAGCCCCTGGTGGCTGACTCTCAGCGAGGGCCTTAGAAATCAGTTCTACGTCAAAGAGGCCGAAGGGGAGGCCACTGCGCCCCTCTCTGTCCCCTGTTAAAGCACTCATCCATTCGACGAGTCTAGCCTGGTGTTTTGAATCACCGTGCTTGGCCAGTTCGATGACAGCGAGCTCGTACCAGTTATGGCTCTCTGCTTCAGCGATCTCACTGAGAACATCGACTAAGTCCGGCGGGTCCAGATTGATGATCCCGCGAAGAGCCCAGATCGAGACAGACGTATCCTCGTCGTCGAGGGCTTGCATCAGGTGATCGTAGTCTCGCGAGTCCCCGAACACAGGCAGTAGCTTGACAGCACGGAATCTAACATCTTCGTCGACATGGGAAAGCCATTCCGGATGGGTTCGGAGCGCGGCGTTGCCTCCGTTTTCGAGAATCGCCTTGATGGCCTGAATTCTGTTGCCGCTACCCTCATCCTCAGCGACTTCCAGGACTGATCGGCTATCACCGGCCGCTCCGATCTCTTCCAAGAGGTCGATCCACGTCGACTGTGCTCGGCTGTTGGCGTTCGCGATTTTCACCTCGAAGACCGGAGCTGCGTCTGCGCCTAGGATGACCGACAGTGCGCTGCCTGCGGAACGCTGCATATCGAACGCCATAACTGGCTGGCCCGGTTCACGCTCCTTGCCGAAGTCGGCCGGATCGTACATCAGTTCCTTGAGCCTTGGCACAGACTCCCGGTCCTTCAGCCGTGCGATCTGTTCTATTCCCTTCTGAATCGACTCTAGCGAGTCGCTGGCGAGGAGTCTGCGGGCTTCGGGCAGAACCCCATTCTGAATGGCCCCTCTCAACGCTACGGTCATGACGTCCTGAGCGCCGGACTGCAGATCGAACGAGACGATCGTCCCGCGAACGGTTATGAGCTGGAACTTGCGCTGAGCGTCGTCAAAGAAAAACGTTCCCCCCATCGACCACCACAAACTGCTGACGGTATGAGGGGCGTATAAAATCTCCTCTTGATCAAGAAAGTCCTTGATCTCGTACGTTTCCAGGACCTTGCCGGCCGGCCCGATGAAGACGAGCGACTTACCGTAGCCGACGCCGTGCCAGACGTCGCGAAGGACAACGTACCGCCCATTTTCAGTTATGTATGCGACAACAGGTGCCTGTTTCTGCGGGTACTTGATGCTCCACTTCACGGCAAAGCCGTTGCCTGTGTCCTGCTTAAGCGTGAGGGTCTTGGCGCCGTTGTTGACCTTTAGGACGTACAACCGGCTTTCTGACCGGTGCTCTTTCGTGGGCGACCGCCACTCATCGGCAACTGCGATACCCGCCAACAGCAAGGTTGAAGCTATGTAGCCGGCTCTGAACGCGATGCCTCTAGGTTTCATGCCTATAAGTGTACCAACCGCCTCTGATGGTTCAAGGAGCGTTGTGCGATCACTGCCATAATTCATGCAGCCATGCCCGCCGACAAGCCCAAGAACGTCCGGATCGTCACGCTTGGCTGCGCCAAGAACGAGGTCGACAGCGAAGAGATCGCGGGCGTCTTGCGCGAGAAGGGGTACTCCGTGGATGGATCGGCTGAGGCCGAGATCACGGTGATCAACACCTGCGGGTTCCTGGAATCGGCCAAGCGCGAGTCGATCGAGGCGATTAGGAAGGCGGTCGCGGAGAAGGGCGACGGCAAGGTGATCGTCGCGGGGTGCCTCTCCCAGCGGCTCGGCGCTGAGCTTCAGCGTCTCGCGCCGGGGGCGGACTCGTACGTCGGGGTCGGGCAGATGGCGCGGTTCGCGGAGATTGCGTCTGCGGTGTTCGGGCATGACGGCCCGGTGTTGGACGTCCAGCCGCCGCAGCACCGGTGGGCCGACGTCACGACCCGCGCGCGCACCGGGCGTCCTTGGAGCGCGTACCTGAAGGTCAGCGAGGG